>JAZUOQ010000091.1:0-5828 GCA_045604775.1 Eubacteriales bacterium | reverse complement strand
ATTTTTTTATTTTAATCTGTAAATTATATTTTCAATTTATACGGAGGTTTAAAATGGAAAGTAAAATTATACTTGTCAGAGATGAATTTACTGCTGAACTTAATAAAGCAGAAAATTCAGCCGACCTTGAAGCCATAAGAGTAAAATACTTAGGCAAAAAAGGTCCCGTAACCGAGCTTATGAAAGAGATGAAGGACCTTACTCCCCAAGAGAAAAAGGCTTTCGGTCAGAAGGTAAATGAGCTTAAGGCTGAGCTTACCGAAAAGCTCGGTGAAAAAACAGCATTCCTCAAGGAGCAGGAAATCCTTAAGGAAATCGAAAGTATGGATGAATTTGATGTTTCTATGCCCGCCACTCTCGGTGAAGGCTCATACCATCCCGTAACTCTTGTTCAGCGCCAGTGTGAACAGATTTTCAAATCAATGGGCTTTGCCGTTGAGGATTATGCCGAAATCGTATCTGACTATGAATGCTTTGAGGCTCTCAATATTCCCAAGCATCACCCTGCAAGAGATATGCAGGATACCTATTATCTTGAAAACGGTCAGCTTTTAAAATCACAGACATCAGCTACCCAGAATGCCATATATAAAAAGTATCGTGACTCGCTTATAAAAGACGGTGTGCCGATAAAAGCTATCTTTCCCGGTAGATGTTTCAGAAACGAAGCAACAGATGCTTGTCACGAAAATACATTTTTCCAGATGGAAGGTGTAATGGTTGATAAAAACATCTCCATTTCAAACCTTATTTTCTTTATGAAAACAATGCTTTCTGAAGTGTTTAAAAAAGATATTAAGGTTCGTTTGCGCCCCGGTTTCTTCCCATTTGTCGAACCCGGATTTGAACTTGATATAAATTGTCTTATTTGTGGCGGTGACGGCTGTCCGTCCTGTAAGCATAGCGGATGGCTTGAACTTTGTCCATGCGGTATGATTCATCCCGAAGTTTTAAAAGCAGGTGGAATTGACCCCGAGGAATATACAGGATTCGCATTTGGTCTTGGACTTACTCGTCTTGCAATGATGAAGTACGGTGTAAAGGATATTCGCGATCTTAACAGCGGAAATCTTAAAAGTATGTCGCAGTTTACCGATGATGAATAGGAAAGGAGTGCTCTGAAATGTTTTTATCAATGAATTGGATATCAGACTTTGTTGATTTTACTGGTCTTGATAAAGTTAAACTAATTAATCAGTTTTCTCTTTCAACTGCAGAAGTGGAAAATGAGATATTTTTTAAAGGTAGTGATCTTTCAGGTATTGTTGTTGCAGAAATGAAATCGGTTGAAGAGCATCCTGAATCAAAAAAATTGCATCTTCTAAAAGTAGATGCAGGTGATAATGAGCTTATAGATGTAGTATGTGGCGCACCCAATGTACGTATCGGTATGAAAACTGCTTTTGCAAAGGTAGGTGCGCAGATAGGTGACATTTCAATTTCACCTAGAAAGCTTGCAGGCTTTACATCAAACGGTATGTGCTGTTCGGAAAAAGAACTGGGTATAAGTGATGATAACTCGGGAATTATGGATCTTCCTTGTGATCTTGTTAGCGGTACTGATATCAAAGATGTTTACGATATTGATGATATCATTTTCGAGGTGGATAATAAATCACTTACCAACCGTCCTGACCTCTGGGGTCATTATGGCATTGCACGTGAGTTTGCAGCACTCGCTGGCAGACCATTAAAACCATTAGAAACAGTTGATCTTTCCGGATATAACAATCTTCCAAAAATAGATATGAAGATTGAAGATCCGCTTTGTCAGCGTTATTCCTGCTTGCAGGTAGAAAATATCACTAAAAACATCAGTCCGTTGAATATGCGTATACGTCTTTATTATTGCGGTATGCGTGCTATTAATCTGCTTGCTGATCTTACAAATTATCTAATGCTGGAAATGGGTCAGCCAATGCATGCGTTTGATGCAAGAAAGCTTGAAAAAATTCGTATCAAGCGTTTTGATAACCCATTTACTTTTAAAACCCTTGACGGTATTGATCGTTATATAGATGAAAATACGCTTATGATCTGTAACGGAAACACACCTGTTGGTATTGCAGGTATAATGGGCGGTCTTGATTCGGAGATAGTAGACGATACATCCACACTAACTCTTGAATCTGCAACTTTTGATCCTGTTTCTATACGAAAATCAACTGTACGATTGGCGCATAGAACAGATGCCTCAATGCGTTACGAGAAAAGTCTGGATCCCGAAATGACAGTGCCTGCTATTGCACGCTTTGTAAAACTTTTAACAGATGTTGATGACGGTGTTAAGGTTGTATCTTCTCTTACAGATGAATATGCATTTAAGTATGACACAATAAAGCTTGATTTTGATAAGGCTTTTGTTGACCGTTATACCGGTATAGAAATATCAGACGATACAATTGTAACAACTCTTAAGGCGCTTGGTTTTGAGGTTAGTCTTGATAACGGCGATTTTTCTGTGACCGTACCAAGCTGGCGTGCAACAAAGGATGTTACTCTTAAGGCTGATATTATAGAAGAGATAACCCGAATTTACGGTTATGACAATTTTGATGTACACACATCCATAGCACCTCTTTATCCTGTGCGTGCTGATGTTGAAAAAACTGTTGAAGACAAAATAAAAGATATCCTTGTTAAGCGTTATTCACTTCATGAACTTCATTCATATATTTGGGCATATTACGATGAATATAAGGAGCTTGGTATAGAAATTGAAGATAATGTTAAGCTGATTAATGCAACTAATCCCAATATTGAAACCATCAGGAAGTCTATAATTCCTACACAACTTTGTCAAATAAAAACCAATACAAATTATGCGGCTGATTTCGGTGTATTCGAAATAGGCAGAACAGTAAACGGCCTTAATAAAGACAATTTGTGCGATGAGCGCAAAAAGCTTGCGATTACGCTTTTCAGTAAGACAAAATCTGTGGAGACACTTTATTTTGAACTCCGTGATATGCTTGCAGTAATTGCTGATGATATAAAGCATATGCCTCTTAGTTTTAAAAATCTTAATGCGGTTCATTCCTATCAGCATCCTGTTAATCTTAATGCGATTATATGCGGTGAAGATGTAATAGGTGAAATCGGTATAGTCCATCCAATTGTTTCTAAGAAGATAGATAAAAAGGCTGCTATAGTTTATGCTGAAATAGAGGTTGCACCGTTTGCAGTGATAGATAATGCTAGCATAAGATATGTTCAGCCAAGCCGTTTTCCTGAAATGGAAATAGATCTTTCTTTTATATCTGATACTTTTGCACCAATTGCAAAAGCAATTGAAGTTCAGAATAGTCCGCTTGTAAAGGGCATCAGCGTTACAGATACTTATTCTGATGATAGCGGCAAATCTATAACGGTTCGTATTTTATTCTCACATCCCGAACGTACTCTTTCAGGTGATGAGGTAAAAGCTGTAACAGACAGTATAATTGCTGCTCTTGCAAAAGAAAATATTACTCTTAAAAGTTAAAAAAATAATGTTCACCAAAAGGTGAACATTATTTTTTTACATTCTTCTTCAGTAGTTTGTATAGTTCCTCGGTTGCAAATCTTGCTTTTGTTACAATATCTTTTTCTTTTGGGAAGCAATAATATAACTTGTCCTTATTACCAATGCAGATTACATCCCCGATCTCGTACCAAAAATAGTCTGCATTAAGGCTGAATGAGAAAAGCGGTGATTGTCGGTACTCCAATTTTCCATCACAACCCGTTAATACAAAACCATCATTGTTGTGTGATAAATGACCGCTTCCAACAAAATATAAAGCTTTGTAATCAGTTATTATTCCGATATCTACATCAGTTTCAAGTGAGTATTTATTTTCTGAAATTTCTTTTTTTACGCACTCACGTTGCCAATCATACCAATCAGGTATGTGTGAAAATTCAGTATTGCCGTTGTCCGCCTCTAGTTTGCCGTACTCTGTCAAAGTATAACTTTTACCACAGGCAGTACAAAATAGTTTTGTACCTGTGCCCTTTGTTTTGTGCTCAGTTTTGCAGTTCGGACACTTGTATAGTATCCTGTTAAGACCGTCTGCACGAAAATTTTCACAAACTCGTATTTTTGAATCCCATTGTTCCTTAAAAGCATCAAAACTAAATGTATTTTTAATGATTTCATCAATTTCCTTTACGGTCATTTTTTGAGTATCTTGCTGTGAAAGAATGCATTTTACTTTGGCTGTAACCTTAACTTTGCGTTTTTGGAGACCGTTGTATAACGGATCGCGTAAGTATGCACCGTTTGTAATAACACTGACTACTGGTACATTGATTTTCTTTATAAGTCTGCCAAATCCTTCAGGTAGCCCAACACACTTTCCGTCAAAAGAGTAACCGGCTTCCGGATACATCAAAACACTGGTTTTTTCTTTTTTTAATGCGTGAAGTATATCTGTTATCAGAGTAATGTCAGATACATATTTTTGGGTTGGAATACAGCCGATTTTGCGCATAAGCCATGCTTTGCCTACAAACGAATCGGTTGTTACAACAATGCAATATCTTTTTGGAAAAAATATTTTAGATGCTATCTTTGGATCTATAAAAGACGAATGATTCATTAATATAAAATATGGACCTTTTCCCGCTTTTTCCATATTTTCTTTTGTGTATTGAAATTTTGTTGAAAAAAGATCACCTATTGATAATATCCTTATAAGTACCGATAATAAAAACAACGGTTTTTTTGGTCTGATATGCTTTGGTTTTTTTACATTCACAGCATACTCGTAGGTGACTTTACGAGTTTTTATTTTCATAATTACCCCTCCGATTTGTTTCATATTACCATACATTGCTCATATTTTCAACTAACCTTATAGATAATGATAAATTTAAAATTTTTCTTTTCTTTATAAAAAAAAGATGTTATAATAATATTCTAAATCTAAATTGAAAGGATCATTAATATATGGGTGGCTTTTTCGGCGTAGCATCAAAGGAAGATTGTGTTTTTGATTTGTTTTTCGGTACAGATTACCATTCCCATCTCGGCACACGTCGTGCCGGTCTTGCGGTATATGATAGGGAAACGGGATTTGATAAGGCGATACATAATATCGAAAATTCACCGTTTCGAACCAAATTTACTGCTGAATCAAAATCAATGCACGGCACAATGGGCATCGGCTGTATTTCCAGTTTTGAAGCGCAACCGATTTTGGTTCGTTCTCACCATGGCACTTTTGCAATAACAACAGTTGGCACAATAAATAATACAGAAGAAATAATCAGGGAACATATTTCTGATAAAACACATTTCTTTGAAATGCAAAACGGCGAAATAAATGCTACTGAGTTGATTGCCGCAATAATTAACCAAAAGGATAATTTTATTGACGGTATCCGTTATGCACAAGAAATAATCGACGGTTCGATCAGTATGCTTATTCTTACTGAAAAAGGTATATATGCTGCCCGTGATAAATATGGAAGAACACCAATAGTTATTGGTGAAAAAGAAGGCGAAGGATACTGTATCAGTTTTGAAAGTTTTGCATACCTGAACCTTGGCTATAAAGATTATAAAGAACTTGGTGCAGGTGAAATTGTTGTTGTTGACAGCAATGGTATTAAAGTTTTGGTCGGACCTAATGATAATTTAAAAATCTGTGCATTTCTTTGGGTATACTACGGTTATCCCGCATCATCTTATGAGGGTACCAGTGTTGAAAAAATGCGTAATACTTGCGGAAAACTTTTGGCAACACGTGATAAAGTTAAAGCAGATGTTGTTGCAGGTGTACCAAGTCGGATCGTAGCCATGTCGTTCTGTGAGCCAAGGAGTTGCAACCTAGAGTTGTCTT
>JAZUOQ010000090.1:0-1837 GCA_045604775.1 Eubacteriales bacterium | reverse complement strand
CCCGACCCGCCTGCATGAACATCCTGGCAGTTTCGGTCAAATATCATAAGTCCACAGTCATTATAGTTATCACCAAGCGTATAACCTTTTTCTTTCATCATATCACGCAAAATTGAAGCGCCAACAGCGCCAAGGTCGCCGGTAAGGATAATATCGTAGTTTTCGGGGCATGTATGCGTATCATTAAAATAATTATACAGTGTATCCGCAGCAGCGGGAGCCATTGCGGCACCCATATTATTAGCATCTGTTACAAAAAAATCAATAACACTACCCAGTGTTATTTTATCAACACGCACAGCAGTTTCTCTGTCTCCTACGATTACAGCAGCACCTGCAGTTACGGTACGCTGAGCACTGGGTGTACGCTGTCCGCCATACTCAAGCGGCTGGCGGAACTGGCGTTCAGCACTGCAAAAATGCGATGAAGTTATACCTGCAGCAAGTTTAGAATAACCACACTCAACAGACATTGATGCAATTATCGTTGACAGTGCCATTGTTGAGCAAGCACCGAAAAGACCGATAAAGGGAATGTCATTGTCACGTACACTGTAGCTTGACGATATACACTGATTAAGCAGATCACCTGCAGCAATAAGATCGAGCGACGGTTTAGTTATTAATGCTTTTTGAAGCGCTGTGTCAAGGGCAGTTTTTTGAAACTTTGTTTCCGCTTTTTCATAGGTTTTCTCACCAAAATATTCATCGTTCACTACCATATCAAATAGAGATGCCATCGGTCCCTCACCCTCAAATTTACCGACAGCATTACCAAAACTAACTACGTTAATTCTTTTTTCAAATTTGAGTGTCCTTTTACCGAGTTTTTCTGCCATAAATACCTCGCAATTAATAAATTCGGTATTAGTATGAACATTTAAAAACTGAAAAATACATTATATTTTTATTTAGCTAATTTTTTGAACATATCCTCAAAAAGAGCATCTCTGTATATTTTGTAAACATATCTTATTAAATGTCTGTTAGGATCAAGTGCATACTGCATATCATACTCCGGAACGGGACTGGGGCACAGTCTGTCTTTCATAAAGCGATTACCATCATTTAACAGCCACGCAACAGCAGTTACATCCCAAATGACACGTGACCAAGGTTTGCCTGCAGCATATGATTCTGCTTCTTTCACTGTGTTTTCAACTAGATAATCGCAAAGTTCATTTTTTCCTTTAAGCCAATACTCAAGTTCGGGTCCTGTCGTTCTGAAAACATCAACTACACCTGCACAGGGTAACTGAACAAACGGTACACCGCAACCCATAACCACTCTTGCAGCTGCAATATCTTGCTTCATATTAAATTCCGAAGCGCCGCACGACATATGTGTAGCGTGACCACCTAACCAGACGATAACTGTTTTTTCTATCATATCAGGGTTTTTTAGTATGGCAGATGCGACATTTGTAATAGCCCCTAATGCTACTATATAAAGCGGATATTCTGCTGAATATTCATTTGCAAGTTTTGCCATAAATTCTGCAGCTTCTGACGGCACCGGTGTGCTTTCATCAGTAAGATAGTTTTCCGAACCTTTAAATACCTTATCCTTTAAATCACATCTTTTTGCAAGTTCTAAAAGTTTTATTATTTCATAGTAGCTTTTGTACATTCCATCCGAGGCTGACTTGGAATTTGGATTTAAAAAAGGTGCTGCACAAATTCCTTTGACATTAATTTTTTCATCAGAACGAATCATATAACTTATAGCAAACTGATCATCAATTTCGTTATATGCATCTGTATCTAAAATTACATCTATTTTCCCATCAGGAACTATCAAATTTTTAAAATACTGTTCATTAGTCATAGTAACACC
>JAZUOQ010000089.1:0-12812 GCA_045604775.1 Eubacteriales bacterium | reverse complement strand
GGGAGAGACACTTCGTAAAGAAGTTGTCTCTCTCTGCTTTTGTCTTTACAAAATAAATGACACTTTACACAAGAATTGTGAAAGTGTCATAGTGGGTTACATACTTTGAGAAAGGTAAATACTTGCCGAAAAAACAAAATTTCTTTTTCGGTTGGTTAAGTTATATTGCAAACTGTCGTTTGCAGTGATATTTTTGCCTATTGGCAAAAGTGATATGAAAACCTTTCAGTTTTCGTGATATTATATTCGCCTAAAACTGTCCGTAGGACAATATCACTATGCGAAGCATAATACCACTGCGAAGCAATATCACTCGCCGCAAGGCGAATATAACTGAGGCACCTTCCTTACGGAGGGTGCCTCGAAAGGTGTCTTTTTACTTGGTGACCCATCGGAGAATCGAACTCTAGACCGCCCTGCGCTGCAGACGGTCTAAAACCGTAAGATGTCCGCATCTGCTCGCCGCTTTTGCGGCAACCGCAGATGATAGACAAAGGTGTCCGGTGAGTTCTGGCAAACTAAAAAAGACACCTTGAAAGGTGTCTTTTTACTTGGTGACCCATCGGAGAATCGAACTCCGGACACCATGATTAAAAGTCATGTGCTCTGCCGGCTGAGCTAATGGGTCAAAAGAATTGTTTTTGAATAGCCTATATATTCTAGCAGTATATAATCGATTTGTCAACACTTTTTTTAAAAAAATGAATTTTTTGAGAGGTTTTTTTAAAACTTTGTCGTATATAGTAATAGAAGAAACTTTTGTATATAATAAGGGGTAGTGTATGAATTACCGCGAATTGTTTGAAAAACGTGAAAAACAGACTTTGTCACCGTTTGCTTGCTGTGCTGTTGATACAAGGGGAAGACAACGCGAAATCACCGAATCTGATACACGTACAGCTTTTTGTCGTGACCGTGACAGAATAATTCATTCAAAGGCTTTCAGACGTCTTAAACATAAGACACAGGTGTTTCTTCGTCCTACAGGTGACCATTACAGGACACGCCTTACTCATACGCTTGAGGTTTCTCAGATCTCACGCACTATTGCCAGATGCCTGTTTCTTAATGAAGATCTGACTGAAGCAATTGCTTTAGGTCACGATCTTGGTCATACCCCATTTGGTCACGCGGGTGAGCGTGTTTTAAATGATATATGTCCGTTTGAATTCAGGCATAATGAACAGAGTGTACGTGTTTGTACCGATCTTGAAAAAAACGGAAACGGTCTAAACCTCACCTATGAAGTATTGGATGGTATTCTTTGCCATACCGGTAAAAAACACGCCGATACACTTGAAGGTCAAATTGTGCGTATTGCTGATAAAATCGCATATATTAATCACGATATTGATGATGCGATAAGGGGCGGTATTATAAAAGAAAGTGATCTGCCTGAGCGAGCAGTTAAAATACTCGGCTCCGGTCACACACCGCGTATTAATTCAATGGTGATGTCTGTTATCACAGCAAGTGAAAACGAGCCGAAAATTTCAATGTCACCTGAAATAAAAGAGGGATTTGACATACTTCATACATTTTTATTTTCTACCGTGTATCTTGGATCAGAGGCTAAGACTGAAGAGGGGAAGGCACAGTGGATAATAGAACGGTTATATGATTATTATAATCATAATCCTGAAAAAATGCCGTCGGAATATATCGCATTAATTGAAAAATACGGTACAGCACGTGTTGTGTGTGATTATGTTTCAAGTATGACTGACGGTTTTGCGGTTGATAATTTCCAAAAACTATACATTCCTAAAAGATGGGATAAATAAAAATAAATTTAGGAGATAAAATGGCGTTTGACAGTGATTTTTTAAGCGAGCTTAAGTTTAGGTGCCCCGTTGATGAAATATTGGGCGGTTATATTAACTTAAAGCGTGTAAGCGGGCGGTTTCTTGGGCTTTGTCCGTTCCATAACGAAAAAACGCCGTCTTTTACGGTTTTTCCAGATACATCGTCATACTATTGCTTTGGCTGCGGTAAGGGTGGTGATGTTATCACTTTTGTTATGGACTATGAGAACCTTGATTATCCGGATGCAGTTCGGCTTCTGGCACAGCGTGCAGGTCTTACTGTTCCGGAGGAACGCGGTATTTCGGACGGCGTAAAGAAAAAGCGTGAGCGAATGCTTGAAATGCATAGGCTTGCGGCAAAATATTATTATAAAAATTTAACCGAGTCGGACAATCCCTGTATGTCATACGTTAAAACACGCGGATTGGATGCAGGGTCGGTGACACGTTACGGACTGGGTTATGCAAAGGACTCGTTTGACGGATTGAAGTCGCTGCTTTTATCAAAAGGATATTCTTTAAACGAAATATTTGATGCCGGACTTGTTGCAAAAAGCCAGAAAAACGGTAGTTATTATGATAAATTCCGTAATCGGCTTATGTTTCCTGTGATTGATCTGCGCGGTAATGTTGTTGCCTTTTCGGGCAGGGCACTTGGTGATAGTGGTCCTAAGTATATGAACTCACCCGAAACGTTAATCTATCATAAAGGTGACATACTGTTTGGCCTTAATGTTGCCAAGGATAAAAATGATGGAACATTAATACTGTGTGAGGGCAATATTGATGTTGTTATGCTTTCACAGGCGGGATTTAAAAATGCAATAGCACCGCTTGGCACGGCATTTACTGTGGATCAAGCGCGCATTATCGCACGATACGCAAAAAATGTTGTTATTGCATTTGACAGTGATACAGCAGGTCAGAAAGCGACTAATAAAGCTATAGATTACCTTAAGGCTCAGGGTGTTACTGTGCGCGTTTTACAGATGCAAGGAGCAAAAGATCCTGATGAATTTATAAAGCGGTACGGTAAGGAACGTTTTTCAAACCTTATTACTTCCTCTAAAACTCCCACTGAGTATAGAATAGACAAACTTCGTGAAAACTATAATATGAATGATACCGGTCAGAAGATGGAGTATATTTCAAAAAGTTCGGAAATAATTGCGGCTCTTGTATCACCGGTTGAGCGCGAGATTTATGCAGGGATGCTTGCAAAGGAAACGCAGGTTTCAGTTGAGATAATGCGCGCAGACATAGAAAGACGTCATAAAGTTCTTGTTAAAACTGAACGCAAAAGAGATGTCAATCGTGAAGTTCGTGAAATTACGGGCAGTACGGATAAGATTAACCGCGAACGGTCAAGTAATATACGTGCAGCACGCTCAGAAGAAATGCTTATTTCAATACTTGCAAAAAATCCCGATTTGTGTACTTTTATTGCAGGGCGTATAACACCGGCAGATTTTGTTACAGAATTTAACCGTGAAGTGTTTGAATTTTATTTGAATGGGCTAATGAACGATTCGGCCGCACAGACATTGTCGCTGTCCGAACGGTTTGATGCGGATACTGTATCGCGGATATCATTTATTATGAATACAGCAGTTTTGTCAGATGATCCTAAAACTCAGGCTGAGGACTGTATAAATACCATAAAAGCACAAAAGGATAAAAAAATTGATGTAGGCTCGCTTACAACTGAACAGCTTGCGGCGCTTATAAAAGGAGATAAAAAGGATGAATATTGAAAAGAAACAGTTTTTTAAGGACTTGTCCGAGTTGGGCAAATCAAAAGGTTCACTTACTAACAAGGAAATTATGGATGCCATTGATGAGGTGACTCTTGATGCAGAGCATATTGAAAAACTATACGATATGCTTGAAGAACAGGGTATTGAAATAATTGAAGATCCGCTTGAAGATATTTCAAACATTGACTTGTCAGCAGTAGCCGAGGTGGAAACCTATGCTCAAGACGACGGCGCTGAAACTATGATAGTGGATGATCCTGTAAAGGTATACCTGAAAGAGATCGGTAAGGTACCGCTTTTGTCTGCTGAGGAAGAAATAGAACTTGCAAAGAAAATGGTTGACGGCAGCACTTATGCAAAGGACAGGCTTGCAGAGGCAAACCTGCGTCTTGTTGTATCTATTGCAAAGCGCTATGTAGGACGCGGTATGCATTTTCTTGACCTTATTCAAGAAGGAAACCTTGGTCTGATTAAAGCGGTTGAGAAATTTGATTATGAAAAGGGTTATAAGTTTTCAACATATGCTACATGGTGGATAAGACAGGCAATTACACGTGCAATTGCCGATCAGGCACGCACTATCCGTATCCCTGTTCATATGGTAGAAACCATTAACCGTGTTATGCGTGTATCACGTCAGCTTGTACAGGAACTGGGCCGTGAGCCTTCAAGTGCAGAAATAGCAAAGGAGCTTGGTCAACCGGAAGAAAAAATACGTGAGATACTAAAGATAGCACTTGATCCCGTTTCGCTTGAAACGCCTATTGGCGAGGAAGACTCACATTTGGGTGACTTTATTCCTGATGAAGATATTCCTGCACCGGTTGAGGCTACAAGTCATATTATGCTTAAGGAACAACTTCATGAAGTTCTTGAAACACTTACTCCCCGTGAGTCAAAGGTGCTTCAACTTCGTTTTGGTCTTATAGACGGTAGACAGCGTACTTTGGAAGAAGTAGGTAAGGAATTCAATGTAACACGTGAGCGTATACGTCAGATAGAGTCAAAGGCGCTTCGCAAATTGCGTCATCCTTCAAGAAGCAAAAAACTCAAGGATTTTTTGGAATGAAAATTTCTGAAAATGCAACATTTTTGCTATCGTTTGTGTAATATTTACAGAGGATAGAAATATGAGTACAGATAACGGTTATAACAGTGCCGAGTATCTGGTGGACAAATTTTTAAACGATATACTCAGACTTTCACTTATATATGTCCGAAATTTAGAGGATGCGCAGGATATATCGCAGCAGGTGTTTGTTACATATCTGAGAAAGTCACCCCATTTTGAAAGTGAAGTACACGCAAAAAATTGGCTGTTCAAGGTGGCGGTAAATCTGTCAAAGAACCAGCTTCGTTCAAAAAAATCGGAGATAAACTTTGACGATCTGGAGGGCGTGTTGTCTACTGAGGATGAGGTGCTTGATTCGCGTACCGACTGTGAAGAAGCTGTTTTTAAGGCGGTTATGTCCTTAAAAAGCATTTACAGAGAGGTTATACATTTATATTATTATGACGGCTATGATACTAACGAGATAGCAAGAATACTCGGTCTGCCGTCTGCAAGTGTGCGTTCACGTCTTGCACGTGCACGCAAACTGCTTGAAATCAAATTGAAGGGAGGCGAAAGTGTTGGAGCAGAACTATAGGAATATGATGAACAGAATAAAGGCTGATGATGAATTCAGACAGCAGCTTTTAAATAGACTTGAAAACGAGCGTGAAAAATGCAATACAGCAGTATCACGTCCGTCATTTAAACGTTATATACCTGCTGTTGCAGGCATTGCTGCAGCATTTGTTTTAACACTTGCGGTATTTGCTTCCCGTGCATTTATTTTCCCACTTGTTGATGATGAAGATCTTGCTGTTACCCATAAAAATACAACTGATGAAGATGGTACGATTTTAGGTGTGCTTGATAATAATACTGGCAGTGATTTAAATGCAAATATTTCTGAGCCCGATGTGGAAACGGAAATAAATGAAAATAAAACTGTTGCCGATATGGACAATGAGGCTACAGGTACATCAGAAGAAATATGTACAAATGATACTCAAAACGAAATGACAGATGATTCTGCTGATGAAATAAACGCGGAAACTCAGACTTACAGTATTGTTACTTATTCCGATGAAAATGATGTTTTGATAAAAGGTCTTGCTACAGCAGAAGAAACAATTGAGTATAATACTACTCTTCATTTTATGTTTGAAGGTTTTGAAAATTACGGCATTGGCCTTGTTTCAAACGATGTTGTATTTGAAAAATCTTTGCCTCTTATGTACACTCTTACTGATTTCTTTTCCGATCATTATAATACAATAATCGGAGAAAATGGTGAGCTTGAAATGTATGATGGTCTTTTGGATACTTTTTTCAACATCCGCGCCAATAGTGTTCAGCAGATAAATGTATATATAAACGGTTTGGAGATACTTAATCTCGATAATGCGCTTATGAGTGATTTTAAAGATATGACAGATGTATATTTTGTTGTAAGTGTCACATAATATTATTCACGGAAAGCGCTTTCCTTTATAATATGAGCGGTATACAAAAATTAAATTGTATACCGCTCTTTATTTTAGGCAAAATATCAATATGAACATTTATTCTGTATTACAATTTATAGGCGGTATATCATTTTTTTTATTTGGTATGATAACACTTTCTGAAAGTCTTTCGCGTGCTTTAGGTAAACGGCTAACAAATGCTGTGCGCAAAGCAGCTCAAAGCCGTATGTTTGCGCTTTTTATCGGTACTGTTGTGACAATGCTTGTACAGTCATCATCTGCAGTTACCGTTATGTTGGTCAGCCTTGTCGGATCCGGCGTGCTGGCGTTTGAAAACACTTTGTTTTTTATTTTTGGCGCAAATATCGGAACAACGTTTACAGCGTGGTTGATAAGCCTTACAGGTATTGGAGGAAGCGGTTTGGCTTTAAATATGTTAAAGCCGTCCAATTTTTCGCCGGTGCTGGCACTTGTAGGTGTTATACTGATACTTGTAATAAAGGATAAGAGAAAGCGTGCTGTTGGTACCTCGCTTATTGGTTTTGCGGTGCTTATGAACGGAATGGAAATAATGACAGACAGCGTATCGTCGCTGCCTGATAATCCTATTTTTACAAGAATTTTAACCGAATTTTCCAATCCCATACTTGCATTAGTTGCCGGTGCAGGTATAACCGCGATTTTACAGTCTTCTTCAGCATCTGTTGGTATACTTCAAGCATTTGCAAACACGGGCAGTATTTCGTATTCGTTGGCAATACCTATCGTTATGGGTCAAAATATCGGCACTTGCGTATCGGCGCTTATATCCTCTATTGGAGGAGATGCAGCTGCAAAACGCACAGCGCTTATGCATACGGTTATAAATATTCTAGGTGCACTTATATGCTTTGTTCCGTTTATTATTTTTAAAATATTTTCCCCCAATACTCTTAACATACCTGTGGGTTCTGCACATATTGCTGTTATTCATACGGTATTTAATATAATTATGACTTTATCCCTTATTCCTTTTTCCAAACAGATTATACGATTTGTATCAAAAATAAAAAAGTAGTATCTTGAAATATTGAATATACCGTGCTATAATCGCCTTGTACTATATCTCTAAAGTGAACAGTAACAAGGAGGAAAATTTAATATGAAAACGGTTCAGACAAAGAAAATGACTGCCGTTGCCATTCTTATGGCACTTACAGTTGTAATGCAGTTTGTAAGTGGTATGATACCGCCGATTGGTGGCTTTTCAATATCACTTGTACTTATCCCGATAGTTATCGGTGCAACGATTTTTGGTGCGCGAACAGGTGCACTCCTTGGTGCGACATTCGGTATTGTTGTATTTATCAACTGTGTCACAGGTGCTGATGTCGGCGGTGCAATGGTATTTCAGGCAAACCCCGTGCTTTGCTTATTGGTGGTTGTTTCAAAAGGCACGCTTGCGGGCTTTCTTTCAGGTGTAGTATACAAAATTTTTGAAAAGAAAAATGCTACTATTGCAATTATTTTGTCCGCCATAACTGCGCCTGTTGTAAATACAGGTGTGTTTATTGTGTGTATGCTGACTTTTTTTATCGATGTACTTTCAGCGTGGGCAGGCGGCAGCAGCGTTATCGGATACATACTCACAGGTCTTATCCTTGCAAACTTTGTACCTGAACTTATAATAAATATTATTTTCGGTACAGCGGGTAAACGTATTACAGATTATGTAAAACACAGAGGTTAAGTTATGGTTTTAGCAATAGATATCGGAAATACTAATATAGTTGCAGGTTGTTTTGAGGGTGAGAATATTCGGTTTATTGAGCGACTTTCAACCAACAAAAATTCAACTGCTTTGGAATATACCGTTCTTATAAAAACGGTGCTTGAACTTAACGGTATTCAGCCATCGTCGCTTGAAGGCGGCATTATATCATCCGTTGTACCGTCAGTTACAAGTCTTGTGAAAACAGCAATGGAGAAACTTACAGGCACCTCGGTGCTTGTTGTAGGGCCGGGGCTTAAAACTGGACTTAAAATCGGAATTGATAATCCTGCACAAGCAGGTGCAGATTTAGTAACAGGTGCTGTTGGTGCAATAGACAAATACCCTTGTCCACTTATTATTATTGATATGGGTACTGCGACTACTGTTACTGTGGTAGATCGCAATAAAACTTTTATAGGCGGTCTTATAACGGCAGGACTTGGTATGTCGCTTGATTCACTTGCCGGAAAAACTTCACAGCTTCCGCATATAAGTCTTGAAACTCCGAAAAAGGTGATCGGGACAAATACTGTTGATTGTATGCAAAGCGGAATAGTTTATGGAAATGCCTGCGCTATTGACGGTATTATAGACAGGATAGAAACAGAACTTGGTGATAAGTGTACGGTTGTTTCAACCGGCGGATTATCAAGTCTTGTAATACCGCATTGTACTCACGATATAATAATTGACGATCAGCTTTTGCTTTCGGGGTTAATGCTGATTTATAATAAAAACAAATAAAAATGAGGTACTCTTTATGAGTACCTCATTTCTTTAAAAGTTGATCATATGAGTTTCAAGAACATTATGTTCTATATCGGTAAATTCAACTTTCATAGTGTTATCTTCAAGAGTCATTGCGCAACCTATAAAGTTTACCTGTTTACCGTTTTCTCTGACTTCCTTTGAACCTATAACAATAGGACAAGGCTGACCTTTTTGGTCAATATCACCGCCTACCTCGGCAATTCTGGTCTGATGAAAATGACCGCATATCATTACTTGAGTTTTTACATCGTCTTTTAATTTTTTACACCAGTCTGTAAAAATTTCGGGGTCGGGATCAAAGTCGTTGTTAGATGCTGTACGACAGAAAGGAACATGACATATTGCAAGGCGGTATTTAACGCCATCGGCATTATATTCATCCTTGGCATTTTTTATAATTTTTTCAAAGTAACGTGTTTCTTCACGTCTGAACTGTGTGCAGGAAACAGTACCGCCATACTCTGCGTGCCAGTCCCATTTATCCTCACCACAATCAAGAACCATACCCCATAATCTACCCATTTTAAAGGAAAAGTAAGAATGTCCGTTTTCGGTGGGGGTATATTCTGCTATGTTCTCAGCGAAAAATCCGCGTGTATCATGGTTTCCGCGTGAGAAGATACAAGGGCGTGCACCGCCTGTTGCAGCTTCACAAAGCCTGTATATAACATCAAAATATGCTATATCACCACTGTGATTAGGAATGTCACCATTGAGTATAAATAAATCAAGGTCATCACCAAAATATGTTGCTGCTTTAGAAGGTAAAGTACAACTGCTATGAGTGTCGGACAGATGATACATTCTGATAGGACCTTCTTTTGGGATACCACGGAACTTAAATGTTTGTGTCACTTCATCCTCAGTGGTTGGGAAGTAAGGCTTGCGTTCAATGATACGGCGATAGTGAACTGTGTATTCTCCTGCTTCATCAAGCGCATCCATAGGTACATTTACGCGATGCATACGTGTGGAAGAACGTATGATACCGTTTGAATGGTCGTAGTAGTCTTCGTCACCTACAGTTACCCAGAACAAAAGTTCTGTGCGTGCTTTAACCATTATCTGATAATAATCTTTTATAACAAATACTGCGGGGGTATAGCATAACTCATGCATACGTGTAGGTATTTCCATAATCTTTCTCCTTATTTAATTAGGTCTATAGTGTTAGACTCAAGACACTCATGATTTGAATTAGTAAACTCAACCTTCATTTTATCGCCGTCAATAGTCATTGCACAGCCGATAAAACTAATCTTTTTACGGTTTTCGTCAAGAACATCGCGTGAACCGACAATTACAGGACAAATCTGCCCTTTGCTGTCAATTCTGCCGCCTATTTCGCTGATGTATGTTCCGTGGAGATGGCCTGATATCATAACCTGAGGCTTTGCGTTTTCACCAAGTAGGTCAAGCCACTTTTTAAATAGCGGCTGTTCAATATCAAAAGGCGGATTAATAGTAAACGAAAACGGATTATGTACGATTACAAATCTGTACTCAACACCGGGTGCGTTGTATTCTTCGTCGGCGTTTTTTATAATGTTTTCAAGGTATTGTGTCTCCTCGCGTCTGAACTGATGGCAGGCAACTGTGCCACCGTACTCTGGATGGTCATCGGTTTTGTCCTCTCCGCAGTCCATAACAATTCCCCATATTTTTCCGATACGGAAAGTAAAGTAGGAATGACCTTCTTCGTTTGGGGTGTAGTCTGCAATGTTCTCAGCATAAAATCCACGTGTATCGTGGTTTCCGCGTGAGAAGATACAGGGGCGTGCGCCGCCTGTTGCAGCTTCGCACAGTTTATAAATTAAATCAAAATTTTTGATATTACCGCTATGGTCGGGAATATCTCCGTTTAAAATAAACAGGTCAAGGTCGTCACCAAAATAGGTAGATGCCTGTGATGGAAATGTAAATCTGCCGTGAGTGTCGGACAGATGATACATTCTGATAGGTCCTTCTTTTGGAATACCGCGGAATTCAAAATCCTGAGCAACCTCTTCATCAGTTGTGGGGAAGTACGGTTTACGGTCAATTATGCGGCGATAATGTACTGTGTATTTACCTGCATTGTCAAGTTCTTCAACAGGTACGTTTACACGGTGCATACGTGTCGATGAGCGGACAATACCGTTTGAGTGATCGTAATAACACTCGTCACCGACAGACACCCAGAATAAAAGATCTGAACGTGCCATAACCATAATCTGATAGTTGTCTTTTACCGCGAATACTGCCGGTGTCCCAAGCAGTTCGGGCATACGAGGGGGGATTTTCATAGCCTTTTACCTCTATTTAAATATTTTCATATCCGCATCACGAAACGCAGTTCTGCAAACGGATATGTCAGACAGTTCATTACCTGCTTCACGCAGGGCACTTAGTATATATGAAGGACTTAAACTTTCCTCCTGAGATAGAGAAAGAGTAATGTTTAACTTTATAATACCATTATTTTTTTCACAGTCAAGTCTTTTAATAAATTTTGTAATATCTACTGTTTTTTCGCTGCGTTTTGTTTTTTTCAGCATAAGAACAGGGCTTGAAAAAAAGTCTGTTATATCTTTTTCGTTTAGTTTTGATTGAAATAAAATACTGTAATCGGCAAAAGCGATTTCTTTCATTTTACGTGTTGGTGTGTACACTTCAATCAGTTTTAATGCCGGTGGAAAAGCAGATTTAAGTGCATTTTCATCAAGTGTTGCGCCCAAATTCAAACGAAACTCCATAATTTCAGCTGTGCTTTCAAAGCCAAGCGACAGCGGCGGTGAAAATACAAGATGCGGACGCGGAGTAAAGCCTTCGGTCATCCAAATATCCTGTTTGGAGCGTCGGAGTGCGCGCGATACTGCACGGCTTAGGTCAAGATGTGAAAAGTACATTGCGGCACCGGTTTTGGCAAAAACAGCACGTACCTCCAAAAACGGTTTGTTATCTGACATCGCACTTGCCCCCTTTCATAAGTACGGATGCACCACAGCCTGTGCAACTTTCTTTGCAGTTTCCTGTAGTTATAGCATTGTATGCTTTTTTTGCTTCGTTTTCAAGATATTTCTTTGTAACGCCGATATTTATAAAATCCCACGGTAGTATTTCATCGAACTCACGTTTACGGTTAGCATAAAATGCTTTACTGATTCCGCATTCTTCAAATGCTTTTGCCCATTCGTCCTTGTTAAAGTATTCATCCCATGCACATAGTCTTGCACCTTTTTCACAAAGTCTATAAAGTACCTTGCCAATGCGTCTGTCACCTCTTGCAAGTACTGCTTCAATTTCTGACATATACGGTTCGTGCAGTGCGATTTGTGCGCGAATACTCGAAAACCGCTCACGAAGAAGTGATTGCTTTTCTAATACTGTTTCTACTTTGTCCTGAGCTTCCCATTGGAACGGTGTAAATGGTTTTGGAACAAATACAGATGCAGATGAGGTCACTGTTACAAACCTATTTCGCTTAGACTTGTCCACACTAAAAAATATATCCATCACGTGTGAGGTTAAATCAGCAATTGCCGTTACATCCTCTGCGGTTTCTGTGGGTAAACCTATCATAAAATACAATTTTACCGACGAGTTACCGTTTTCAAAGGACATACGGCAGCTTTTGTCAATATCTTCAATAGATACATTTTTATTTATAACATCGCGCATACGCTGACTTCCGGCCTCGGGTGCGAATGTAAATGTAGATTTTTTTACGCGTGTGATTTTTTCTGCAAGTTCTTTTGAAAAGTTGTCTATACGCAGTGACGGCATTGACAGGTTGATCTTCTTCGGTTCGGTAAGCTTTAATAGCTCGTCCACCAACTGTTCTATTTCAGGATAGTCGCTTGACGATAATGAACAAAGCGATAACTGCTCCGTGAAGAGGTTGGGCGTGAAGTGGTATTGTGCCGCACCATACCAGCCAAAGAGGCGTGGAGCATACATCTCGCCTGGCGTCTCGGGATTGTTCACCAAGTCGTAGTTGCCCATGATGAGGTCGCCCGTGAGGCTGCCTATGCCGCGGCCATAGTTACCCATAAAGTAGAGCGTAAGCGGCTTCCACGGACGCATCACCGAGCTGAGCTGTACGCCCCACCCCATCCGATTGCGGTTCTCGCCCGCCACGAGGTCGCGATAAGGGAGCGTGCGCAGGATACCCGCAAGGCGCACATGCTGATTGGGAGCCCACTCATACTGGCTGAAGGCGGCAAAGTT
>JAZUOQ010000088.1:0-2304 GCA_045604775.1 Eubacteriales bacterium | reverse complement strand
CTCAAATATGAGATGAAAAATAAAAAGAACCTCAACTACGCGAATTGCGTGTCAAGGTTCTTGACTGGAGCGGGTGACGAGGCTCGAACTCGCTACCTCAACCTTGGCAAGGTTGCGCTCTACCAGATGAGCTACACCCGCATCTGTGATACATATTTTGTTTCACAACGTTGATTAGTGTAACACATATCGATTTGTTTGTCAATACTTTTATTAAAGTTTTTTAAAAATTTTTCTTAAGTAATTGTTAATAATCTACCCTATAACTCTATTTTCTGTGAAACGGAATTTTCGTTGAAACTTGAATAAATTAAGGTTAATATATAATTTATTTTCAAAAGTCGATTTCTTTGCGAAATCTCAACAAAAAATTATTCCACAGAAAATAAAGTTATAGGTAATCTACAGTATTCTTGACATTGAAGAATTATTAAAATATACTTATTATATTATTACTTTTATGGAGATAAATATGCAACCATTATTTAATCGTACACATATGATGGATGAAACCAAGGCGTTTTCCAAACCTCGTAATATAGTAATCGAACTTATCATTTTGTTTGCTATATTTATGATAATTAATTTTGTTCAGAACTTAATACTTATGCCTGCACTTATGATATTTATGTACGGTGATGATAAGTTTATAGAACTTATAACTGCTCAACCCCCTGATATAAATGCACTTTTTACTCGAATGTTTGAACTTTTAACGATAGTTCCAGAATGGATAATGATTTTAAGTGTTGCACTGTCAGCAGTTATCATTATAGCAGTATTGTTTTATTGTAAGTTTATTGATAAAAGGCCGATAAAAAGTCTTGGCTTAAGAAAGGGTAGGGTATTTGGTGAATATCTTGCAGGCTTTCTTACCGGTGCTATAGCTATTGCCGTATCAGTTGCAGTTGTTATGCTTTGTGGTGCGGTTGAGTTTAGTGGCATAAATACCTCTGTTTCTCCTTTGCTTTTGTTATTGTATTTGGTAGCATATATAATATACGGTATGGCGTATGAACTTTTAATTCACGGCCAGTATATGATGTCTGTCACAAAAAATGCCAGCGTAACATATGCTCTTGTTGTCAGTTCGTTTGCTTTTGCAGTGATCAGTTCAACAAGTGTAGGCGTTACATTTATTCCATTTTTAAATATGCTTGTTTTGGCAGGTGTTACGGGTGTATGTGTTATAAAGCGCGGAAATATATGGTGTGCTGCAGGTTTTCACGCGGCGTGGTGCTTTTGTCAAAATGTTATTTTCAGTTTTACGCAAACAGGGGTTTCGGATCATACCCATATATTAAGATTTGAAATGGCGCAAAACAGTGATAAGCTTCACGGCGGTGTTTATGGTCTTGATGGAAGTTTGGCATCACTTCTTATACTATTTTTACTTCTTGGTGTTTTTTATAAACTAAAAGATAATAAAAATGAATTATCAAAATCAAAATAAAATAAGATAAGCGTACGGAAAACCGTACGCTTATCTTATTTAAATAGAATATCGTATGTTTTTTGTGTAGGTTTTGCAACAAGACGTTTAATTTTTACGCCCATTTCAGAAAAACGTTTCTCATACTCTGTCATAATATTAAATACATTTTCAGAGTGAAGATCATATGTAACATTACTGAGTTCAAAACCGATCTCATTAAGTTCTTCGACAGAAAAATCAAACAGTCCGTCATTGTCAGTTTTGAAACGTATCTCACCGCCGTCTTTTAAAAGCGGCAGATAATGCTTAATCATTCGTCTGTGAGTAAGTCTGCGTTTTGCGTGTGCAGCTTTGGGCCATGGATCACAGAAATTTATGTATATAACATCAGCGATTTTTTCAGGAAGTACCGAAGTAAGTATCTGGGCATCAGCACAAATAAATTTTATGTTATCAAGTTTTAGGTTAGTTGCTTTTTCCATACCCATAAGTATGCAGTCCTTGACACGTTCAACAGAAATGAAGTTGCGTTCAGGAAATGTTTTTGCCATCTGAGTTATATAACCACCCTTGCCGGAGCCTATTTCTATTTCAAGAGGTACCGATTTCTCCCAAATATCGAAAAAATTATTTTTCAGCTGTTCCGTAGGGTTTAGATTAAAATCAATAACACGCTCAAAGCGTATATCTCTGTTCTTTTTTCTGCGCAATCTCATATTTTATACTCCTCCGTTAATTTTATAATTACGTGTTGTGCGATTAAAAGTCCTGCAACGGACGGTACAAATGCAACTGAGCCGACAGTTCGTTTGCCGTCTTGAAATTGTTGTGAGGGAGTTATAACAGGCGCTTTGGAATATATAACATCC
>JAZUOQ010000087.1:0-7136 GCA_045604775.1 Eubacteriales bacterium | reverse complement strand
TTCAAGATGGCTGCAAGAATTGCTTTTAAAGCCGCAGTTCCTGAAGCAGCGCCAACAATTCTTGAACCTATCGGAACTCTTAAGGCTTATATTCCCGATAAAGATTTAGGCGACATTATGGGGGATGTTAACAAACGCCGTGGTAGAGTTTTAGGTATGGGTCCTGCAGAAGAAACAGGCACTCAGGAGCTTATCGCTGAAGTTCCATTGGCAGAAATGAGTGACTTCGCTATCACTCTTCGTTCCGTAACAGCAGGCAGAGGCTCATTCACTCTTGAATTTGCTCGTTATGAAGACGCTCCCAACAATATCGCAGAAAAAGTTGTTGCAGAAGCAAAGCTTGCTGATGACGATGAATAAGATACAAAAAAGCCTTCCATTGCGGAAGGCTTTTTAAAATGGCAATTTGAAAGTGAAAAGTGGCAAGTTAAGGGGAAGCTTCGCTTCCAAACATTAAAAAAATATAATGCCGACCGCAGGTCCCAAAACTTTCCATTTGCCATTTGCAACTTACAACTAAAAAATTATAGCCTCCCGTTTGGGAGGCTATAATTTTTATTGTGCAAGTCTTACTTTAGCATCGTCATACATCTTTTCGATTTCTTCGAAATGACTGTAGTTATCTTTCTGTTTTATAAGCTTTTCTGCATCAAGATAAACCTTAGCAGCACGATTGAAATATGCGTGCTTATCCATTTCCTCTTTTGAGAATTTACGAGCCTCTTTTCTGTCTGCATCTGTTTTCTTGATATCTGCTTTCAATTGTAAAACCTTTGAAGAATCCTTTGCTTTTTTAGCATCCTTTAAATCAATATAAAGTGTTTTAAGCTTTGCTTCGCAATCGTCCTCTGCATTGAAAAACTTATCAAGGTCTGCAAAGTCGGGCTGCTTGAAATCCTGTCCCTTACTGAAATACTTTTTAACTGCTTTATAAGAAGCTTTCTTACTCTTTACAATTTCAATAGCAGTTTTACGAATTTCTTTTTCTTCTTTTGTTGATTTGGGCATTGCCTTTGCAATAGTAAGTTCCTGATTTATAAGTGAAATATCCGCATTAAGAAGAGCATCAAGACCTGCTGCATATACCTTCATATTCTCTTTCACTTGAAGCTGTCCTACAGGAGTAGAAAATTTATCGAGCTCTTCGCAAACAAATTTACCGATCTCTATTTCATCATTAAAGTCTTTATCTGCGAAATAAGCTTTCTTTGCGACTTTTCTTTCTTCTTTATCTTTTATGGACTTATAAGACCTTTTGTCTAACGTCTTAGGCGAAGCACCTGCCATTTCTTTTGCTTTACGGATTATATCAATTACTTCAACAAGCTCTGCATCTTTGAGAACACCATTTCCGTAATCCTCAAACATTGCACGAACTTTTAAAACACGAACAACAGATTTTTGTTTTCTCTCGTTGAAGTCATACCATATATAAGGAATAACATTCATTAGTGCGCCTACAGCAGCAACAACGATAAGAACTTTAACAAGACTTAAAAGAATAGCAGGATCATAAAGTGCAGAAAGAGCATTATTGTAATTATCCTGTCCGTTGGCTAACTGCTCTGAAAGAAGTTGACCAACAGTTTTTCCGTCACCTAAAACCCTGTTTAACACTTCCGGGTTTGATGTAACAAGAGCTGCATTTTCTCTTGTAAGACCGTTCTTTTCATAGATAATCGGAAGAACGGAAGATGTTGCAAGAGTTATAACCGTACCGATTGTTGTAACTGCAGAGAACATACCGTCTATGCGTTCACCTGTTTTATATTGCTGATAATCACGAATATCTGCTTGAATAGATGGACCGAGAATGTGTGCAAATGAACCCATAAATGCATTAAGGTAAAGACAACCCAATATCAGCCAGATTGTAAGATTGTGTATCTCGTTGGTAAATGGCAACATCATTAAGATAAATACCACATTAAACAAGTTAGTAACAATTAGCACTGCTTTTTTACCCCATCTGCGAATACAGAAAGGTGCAATTAGCATACCCCAAAGAGATGCATTTCCGTAAACAGTAGTAACAATACCATACGCATTACCGGAACAAGCACCGCCATAGTTATAAAGCCAATACATAACGTTTGAATAGGATGATTCAAGGAAACCTATCCAACCTGCAAGGGAAATAATCCAGAAATATTTATTCTTTGCTACGGCTTTAAGAGCATCAATAAATTTAATCTGAACAATATGTGTTCTCGCTTGAACGATTTTTTCCTCTGTATATTTGTAAACAACCATACAAAGAAGAAGTCCGAGAACTGTCAAAATAGGATAAAGGAATCTGTAAACACGAATATCTGTTGTATTTGTATGGAATAGATTGGATGCAATTATCGGTGTCAAAAGGTTAACAACTGTGGGAGCAAATGAATAAACTATGCTTTTAACAGATGCAACATCAGCTCTTTCTTGAGAGTTTGATGAAAGAACGTGAATGAGGTTTTCATAAGCGTCATAGAAGAAATAATAGAAAAAGTGCAAGACTAAATTAAGTATCATTACAATTGCACATTTGGCTATGTAGGCTTTTGTCTCCCCAAAAATCATTCCGTCTCCGAGCCAATCGGAAAGCTTAGCATATGGGAACCAAACCATTATATTACATATGATTGCGGCAGGAATTGCCATTCTGACAATATACGGTCTGTATTTACCTGCTTTATTTCGTGTATTATCGATTATATTGGCACGTATTCCTGTAAGCAAAACATTGGCAATAACAGCAATAACATACATCACATACATATCAGTGGGGTCAATACCCAATACACTTGAAAGTAATGTGTTGTTTGCAGCAAGCAAACAAGCCGTACCCATTGTAATAATCATGTATGCACCAATACCGCCACCTGAATAAGCAGCAATTTCTCTGAACGGCATTTGCCTGCCTTGCATTGGGGTTTTCCAATGTTTTTTAATCATTGAAATACCGTCTGCAGCTTTTTGTTTTAAATTCATTTCCCTACTCCTTTTTTACAAAATTATGCTATTATATAACATTATATATAGTATCACAAAAATTTTTTTTGTTCAACGAAAAATAAAGAAGATTAACGATAGTTTTTCACTTTCGTTAATCTTCAACAAATATAGTTTTTATTTAATGTGCAATTCGGATATCTGGATTATTTTTGATAGTCCATTATTTTTTCATCTTCAACAAAAATTGTGCAATGAATTGTCCAAAATCCACCTAACGACACTTTTACAAGTCGTCCGTCAGGTAATCTTCCAGCCAAATGATTTTCATCCACGTTATAGTGCTGTTGCAAAGGAATATGTGTACAGAATATATGATGGCAGAACTAGAAATCCTTTTTTAAACGGTCTTGCATATCATTACATTGGTACGTTAAATGTTGATTTAATAAACAAAGCTGCAAAATATTTTGTAGGTACTCATGATTTTCGATCGTTTATGGCTAACGGTTCAAAGATAATAGACACTGTCAGAACAATATACTATTGTGATTTTGTACGTAAAGATGATTATTGTGAACTCAAAATATGTGGTGACGGTTTCCTTTACAATATGGTTAGAATTATTGTTGGTACACTTCTTTTTGTAAACGAGGGAAGAATTAATGAAACCAATATTTCTGATTTGATTTTAGCTTTAGATAGGAATAAAGCAGGTAAAACCGCACCACCGCATGGTTTATATTTAAACAAGGTTTTTTACGATAAAAAGGAGTTGGAAAATTATGTCAGAAAATTATGATATAATTGATGAAGTTGATGATAAAAAAACTTCAGGTATAAAAAGCGGTTTGCGGTTTGCAAGATTTGTAATGCTTCTCATGATGGCTGTGTGCGCCTTGATATTGCTTTTTGTTAACCGAGATAAAATAAATATGGACAACTTAAAAAGGTTGTTAGCTAAGTTTGATATGGGGGTTTCCAATGTGGAAACATCCGATAATGCGGTTATCGATTTCGATTATGATTCCACCGGAACAATTGATGTTTATAAAGATGGTCTTGCACGCGTAACCTCAGATAATCTTGTTATTATGGATAATATGGGAACACAGTTTCAAAGTATGCTTACAGGTTATAATAATCCCGCTATTATAACAACTGACAAATATGTTCTAGTTTATGATAGAGGTGGTACGCGTTTGGCTGTTACAAATTCATTTACTGTATTATTTGAAACTATTTTTGATGACAATATAGTATATGTTTCAATGAATGAAAGCGGATATTTTGTTGTAATAACTGAAAGTGTAGCGTATAAGAATAAACTGACGGTGTTTAATTCAAACTTTAAGGAAATATACAAAATAAACAGTCTTAACCGTTATCTTTTGTGTGCGGATATATCACCTGATAACAATAAAATAATTGTTTCTTCTCTTTATGTTAAGGATTCAAATTCAATACCTCAGTTAAACTGTTATAAGCTGAATTCTGAAGATAGCCTGTGGGATGTTAACTATGCAGATAATGTAGCAGTAAATGTTGTATGTAAATACGATGGATCGTATGCTGCTCTTTATGAGTGGGGGATAAGTATTGTTGATTCGAAAGGTAATGAAAAATATAAATATGAGTTCGGTAATCGAATTCTTCAAAATTATTATATTGATCAAGGTAAAAACAACATTGTAATAATGTCTGATAGTATCAGCGGTAATTCTGAGTTGTTAGCGTTTAATAATAACGGTAAAACGATATCAACTATAAACTTTGATAATAATGTATTATCGATTGATATAATGGGTGATCGGATATCTGTATTAACTCGCGATGAAGTTTTGTTGTATTCCATTTCAGGTAAGTTAATTTCAAAACGTGAAAATTCAAATGACGGAACAAAAGTTCTGTTTTCTGATAAAAATTCAGTTTTATCTATAAGCGCATCTAGCGCAGTATATAATGTTTTAGATTAAAAGGAGAATACTATGAATATCATTATTGACATTATTTTATTGGCAATTATTATTCTATCTGCATTTTTTGCTGCTAAAAAAGGATTTATAGGAACTTTATTCAGTCTTGCTTCAACTTTAGTTGCTATTGTTCTGTCAGTTGTCCTTTCCAGTCCCGTATCTGTATTTTTAGATAATAATTTCGTAAATCCCTCAGTAAAATCATACATAGTATCTGTTGTTGATAACAGTGCCATTGGACAAAGTTACGAAGATGCACTGGCAAGCATTGATGTTGCATCTAAAATTGAATCAATGCCTTCTGGGTTGCGTTCAGTACTTGAAATAGCGGAGATTGATGTGGATAAAATTGCTAATAAAGCAAAAGAAATTACTGACAACTCTACTGAAAAAAAGGACGAACTTATCAATAGTATAGCTTCACCTATAAGTGGCACAATAAGTAAGGTAATTGCTTTAGTTGGTTTATTTATAATCCTGAATATTGCTTTGTGGATCGTATCTAAATTGCTTACTGCTATCTTCAATCTTATACCAGTTGGCAAAAAACTCAATAAATTTGGTGGCTTACTTTTTGGTGTATTGAGAGGATTAATTATTATTTTTGTTGTATCAACATTATTTACTGCAATTTCAAGAGGAGTTTCTCCTGATAGCAATAACATTTTCTCTCAGTCAACAATTGAAAAAACAGTTATTCTTAAATCTGTTTCAGGTTTCAATCCTGTCAGCGCTATAATGAATATAAAATATTAGTTAGTAGGAAATGGTGAATTTATATGAATGTGCCTAATGTATTGACTATACTGAGACTTTTTTTGGTTCCGGTGTTTATCTTTACCTATATGGCAAGCGGAGACTTTTCAACACGCATACTTGCGGCATCGATTTTCTTGATAGCATCGCTTACCGATGTATTAGATGGTTATATTGCTCGCAAATATGATTTGATTACCAATTTTGGAAAACTTGCTGATCCTGTTGCTGATAAATTAATGCAACTATCAGCGATTTGTTGTCTTGCTATAAATAACAGGATAGCTTTGTGGATCTTAGGTTTGTTTGCTTTGAAAGAAATTATTCTTATCCTTGGTGGTTTAAATCTTCTTAAAGATAAATTTGTTGTTCAGTCAAAGTGGACCGGCAAGATAGCTACGGTTGTTTTGTTTATTTGTGTAATGATCATACTTGCCACTGACGAACAATCACTACCAAAATCAAGTGCAACTGTTTTAATGTGTTTAAGCATTGCAGTTACAATTATTGCTTTTTTTGACTACGCAAAAATGTATATTAAAGTCAAAGAAAATATAGTCAAATCGCGACATAGTAAGGAGGTTTAACGATGCTTTGTGCAAAGTGTAATAAACGGATGGCCGTTGTTTTTGTTTCTAAATTCGAAAACAATCAGACCTCAAATATCGGGTACTGCTTAAAATGTGCTAAAGAACTCGGTATACATCAAATTGATGATATTATAAAAAATATGGGCATATCAGACGAAAATTTAGAAGCGATGTCTGATGAATTAGATGCTATGATTGAAGGTTCAGGCTCTATGCCAGATGAAATGGATTCTCAAACAACTCCTTCTTTTCCACCGTTTTTTGGCAATTTGATGAGTGGCTTTGCTCGTAACTCTGCAGGTGAAAGTACGGAGAAGCAGAATCAAAAGGAAACAAAAAAAACCAAACGAACCGATAAAAAAAAGAAGTATCTTGACCAGTATGGTGTTAATTTAACTTCTAATGCAAAAGAAGGAAAAATTGATCCAATTATCGGAAGGGATACTGAAATTGAGCGCTTGATACGAATTCTAAATAGACGAAGCAAGAATAACCCGGTTCTTATTGGTGAACCGGGTGTTGGTAAAACTGCAATTGCAGAAGCTCTTGCAATTCGCATAGCAACAGAAAATGTGCCTGCAAAGCTTCTTGATAAAGAGGTGTATTTGCTTGATTTAACTGCACTGGTTGCAGGTACTCAGTTTCGAGGTCAGTTTGAAGCACGTATTAAAAGCTTGATTTCCGAGGTTGTCAATCTTGGTAATATAATTCTTGTTATTGATGAAGTTCATAATCTTGTTGGAACTGGTGATAGTGAAGGAACAATGAATGCTGCTAATATTCTTAAACCTGCTTTATCACGTGCTGAAATACAGGTTATTGGCGCTACTACTCTTACAGAATACAGAAAGTATATAGAAAAAGACTCAGCTCTTCAGCG
>JAZUOQ010000086.1:0-6628 GCA_045604775.1 Eubacteriales bacterium | reverse complement strand
ATGCGTGCCCGTGGCGCTATGTGTACCGATTTCGCCGGCGCCTTCACAGTCAGAGGTCGTGATAATTGGGGTGTGAACATAAGTAAAATCGTTATTATTAAAGAATGAATGAATTGCATACGCCGCTTTTGAACGAACTCTAAAAACAGCTGCCATTGTATTTGTACGCGGCCGAAGATGAGTCATAGTTCTCAAATATTCAAGTGTATGACGTTTTTTCTGTAAAGGATAATCAGGAGCACTTACACCTTCAACAACTATATCGTAAGCCTTTACTTCAAATGGTTGCTTTGCAGTTGGTGTTGCACAAAGAATACCTTTAACAATCAACGATGCACCGACATTCTGCTTGACTATCTCATCATAATTTGAAAGATTAGCACTTTCAAGTACGATCTGCATACTTTTAAAATGACTACCATCATTAAGCTCAATAAAAGCAAAATTTTTAGAGTCACGAATAGTACGAACCCAACCGCAAACAGTAACTTCGGTATCGAAATATTTATCTGGTGCAGCATATATGCTGCAAACTGTATTATATTTCATTTAATGACCTCCAATTGAATGAAATTATATAAAACCTTGCATTAATAGCACAAAACTAACATGTATTATATATTATATGAATTAAAATTACAATAGAAAAATCACTTTTTAGCAATCACTTTTGTTACTACAGGCTTTATTTTTTTAAGAAACCGCTTTGATCTAGACAAAAAATAGATAAAAACAAGTAAAAAAACAAATGTGATTAATGACAAAATATATGATAAATTGGAATTTAAATTATAAGTAAATAAATAAATCAGCATAGGAACAACAAGCGGCAATATAAATACAATAGCCATAGTCAAAAATATATATTTACTATTAGACTCAATTTCTACCAAATCACCAATATCAACATTATGATCACATCTTACTTCTACTGACATAGAACGATTTGAACAACCAGAACAAGATGCACAGTTGTCACCACAAGCACCCTGACGAACAACTTTAACTATTACACAATCATCATATATATGTTCAACTTTACCTTTATTTTTCATAATCACTCCAAAACAGACAGTAAAGCCAATAAGCTTTACTGTCTGCTAGCTAATATTTACTGTCAAATAGTATTTACCTGCAACACCTACTTTATAAGTTTCAGGTATCGAAATGTATACTGGAAATGAACTTGCACCCTTTGTTTGTTCTTTATTTTGAAAATCAACAATAACTTTTAATTCAGATGCTTTTAACTTTTCAATATCTTCTGCAATTCCCCTTAATGTGACAGATATAGATTTTTCAACAATTTCAGCGCTTTGTGAGTCCACTAAATTTTCAAAATTAAAATTAGTAAATTCAAAAGTCTTAGTTCTTATATCACCAAAATCAACATTAACGGAAACAGTAGATACACCATCAACATTTTTTACTCCATTTTGCAAACTAACAACATATTCCTGCTTAAAAGAACTTTCTCTGTCAGCAACATCAATAGTACCAAGATCATAAGTATTAAGTGTTTCAAGAACTTCTTCGCTACCTGCAACCGTAATACTTTTCGGAAAAAACTCAAGCAATGCATAACTGTTATCATATCCACCGGATGAATTTACTATAGTTGCAGTGACAGGTAATGTTTTTGTTTTGAAAATTGAAATGCTTACATCAATTTTTTCACTGTCTGCAGTTATATATTTATTATCAACGGTATTACCATCAACATCAACAAAAACATATTCACTGTTATATACAGTGGTTTGTGTAAGATTATCAGCTGATATATTTACTTCAGCATAAGCAATTGTTGCAACAACAGATTCGGGGCCGACAATATTAATTACCGACGGTACACAAATAGGATCATTTTTTACATAACCATCCGGAACAGTTCCCTCAACAGCTACATTTACAGGAACCTGCGCAGTAGTACTTTTTTCAAATTTAAGAGTAGCCTCTTTAATAGATTGTGCAGTAATATTTATTGCTTGGGAACCAGTATCAATCTTAACCGGAAATCTGTATTCACCCGAATTTGTTGCACTTGTAAGATCAACATACGCAATAATTTTATCAGTGTTAAGCACAGCTATTACATCACGGCTAGCCTCATAAGTTATATCAAGAGTTTGATTATAATCAGTAACAAGAACTAAGCCCTCACCTTCCGGAACCGATCCTTCCATTGTGACCTGAATAGGTATATTTTCCAAACGTCTTGTATCTTCAGGATTGATGTATTGTACAACAAGAAGCCAAAAAACAATAGCAATAATTAAAGAGAGAAGTTTTGCAGCCCAATTGTTTCTTACAATTGATATAACAGATTTTAATAACTCTTTCATTTGCTTTCCCCCTCTTTTTTGAAAAGATTAAAAGCAAACCTTTTCTTCTCAGGAATAACAAAATTATCAGTAAGTATTGAACGCAATTGGTCAACCGTAATGTCAATTATAATTTTGCCATCAAGTGAATATGAAATCCTTCCGGTTTCCTCTGAAACAACAACTGCGAGCGCATCGGTAATTTCAGTGATTCCGACAGCAGCACGATGTCGAGTACCAAGTTCTTTACTGATTTCCAAGTTTTTACTTAAAGGTAAAAGACAGCCAGCAGATGCTATCCTGTTATCACGTATAATTACTGCACCATCGTGAAGTGGTGTTTTAGGAAAGAATATTGTAATTAGGGTCTGAGCGGTAACTGCAGCATCAACAGTTATTCCTGTATCTTGTATGTCACCAAGTCTGCCTGATTTCTCAAAAACCATAAGTGCACCAATTTTACGATCAGAAAGAATTTTACAACTCTCACAAACACCTTCGATCATAATGTTAGCCATCGCATTCATATCACTCCTGCTAAGTGATTGAAAATTACGTATAGTTGAGAATTTAACTCTACCAATACGTTCAAGACCGGAACGCAGTTCAGGTTGGAAAACAATAATTACAGCAATAAAGCTAAGCTGTAAAGTATTTTGTAGAATGTACTTTAAAGCACTTAACTCAAGCAAAATTGCAAGCTGATACAAGACAAGGATCAAAAGAAGTCCGCGAATAAGATGGCCCATTCTCGTTTCACGTGCAAATTTTATGCAATAATAAACAATAACAGCTACCAAAGCAATATCAATAAAGTCAGACGGAAACTCTATTGTAGTAAAAATACTTATTAAACTCTTAAAAAAATCTAATACTACCTGCATCCGTTGATTGTCCTTTCTTGCCACTAAACACTAATTATTTTTATATAAAAATTATAGCATAGTTATCCAATAAAATAAATACAATTTTTTATTTTTTTAAATATTTATTTATTTTTTTTATCAGAACATCAACATCGCTTTTGCGATTATAACAGCCAAAGCTTACTCGTACCATTCCTACATCTTCAGTCCCCATTTTTTTATGGAAAAGAGGCGCGCAATGAATACCACTTCTAACGCAAATTGAGTTTTCTGACAAATAATCAGAAATAGTATCCGAATGCGAATTTATCAAATTAAAACAAACCGTACCTATAAATGAGTTGTCATAGTAATTAAAATAATTTATTACCCCATCTATTTTAAGGAGGTTCTCATACAAATATCTTGTAAGAATACGTTTATGCTCAAAAATTTTATCAACGCCAACAGAATTGATAGTTTTCAAACCCTCATTAAACCCCACAATTACGGGAGTGGGCAGAGTTCCACTTTCCAAAGCATCAGGTAAATAATCCGGTTGATGCATATCAAAACTTTCACTGCCTGTACCACCAGCTATTACCGGATATGGTATTTTTGAAAGTACAGCAATAAATCCACTCCCCTGCGGACCAAGCAAGCCTTTATGTGACGGAGCGCAATAGTAATCAACACCAAGTTCTTCCAGATTGGTTGGTATAATCCCCGCCCCTTGAGAGCCATCAACTATTAGACTAATTCCATCATTTAAGATATTAGAAATCTTTTTAATTGGTAATATTTTACCGCATACATTTGAGCATTGTGTACATATAACTGCTTTAGTATTCTTTTTTAAAAGATTTTTTATATTCTCAACGGTTTTATCATCATTATAGAAGTCAACTTGTGCAACATCAAACGACACACCTCTATCTTTTAGTAAATTCAGAGGTCGCAATACGCTGTTGTGTTCAAGATCAGTTGTAACAGCGTGATCTCCATCTTTTAATACACCTTGTATCAAAGTATTCAAACCATACGTAGCATTAGGTACAAACACAATTCTTTCAACATCACTTACTCCAAATAAATTTGAAATATTTTCACGCGTTTTATATACCGCCAAAGATGCATTAACAGACGGTTTATGTCCACTTCTACCGGGATTTGCACCATTATTTTTCAACCAATTTGACATACTTCTTGAAACTGATATTGGTTTCGGATAAGATGAAGCAGCATTATCTAGGTAAATCATTACACTCCACCCCTATAAAATTCTTTTCTTTTTTATGCAAAACAACACTACTTTTACAAAGTACTGAAAAGGCAGTTTCTTTATGCCTATCATCAAATACAACACTGTAAACACAGCCACGTACATCAGGATTATCAGTAATTTTTTCAATTCTGGAAGTTATGCCATTATCATAAAGTACTTTATTAGCTTTAATTGCATTAGTCATATTTTTACACATTAATATCATTTTACTCACCTATTTTTAAACTCAATATATTATATTCAAATTATAATTTATGGACAAAAGTTTGATTTTTTTAACATATAATGATAATATACTATTTGGAGGTAAAACATTATGAATATAGAGCCCAAAGATTTACAAGAAAATATTTTTAAAATGATTGCTGATAAGTGGATGCTGATAACTGCCGGTGACAAAAAACATGTGAACACTATGACTGCAAGTTTCGGCGGATTTGGAGTACTATTTTTTAAAAATGTAGCACACATTTATGTAAGACCAGAAAGATATACTTATGACTTTTTAGAAAGAAGCAATACTTTCTCGCTATCTTTTTTTGATGAAAAGTATAGAAAACAACTTAGTTATTGCGGAAAAGTGTCAGGACGTCAAGAAAACAAAATAAAAACATGTGGTTTTCAACTTGAGTTCAATGAAAACACACCATATTTTAACGATGCGCAAACAACAATATTCTGTAAAAAAATATATAGACAGGATATTCAAGAAGATTGTTTTATTGATAAAGAAGCATTCTATAAAACATATTCTACCGGTGGTATACATAGGATGTATATAGGTGAGATAACAGATATTATAATAAAATAAGGAAGAGATCTTAAGATCTCTTCCTTATTTTATTCATCAGTTTCTTCAACTGCATCAGAATCATTAACATCAACTGATATCGACTTACCAAGTTTGTTCAGAGCTGCAATTAATTGCGAATCTTCTTCAATTGAAAGCTCATAAAATCTATCTTCGGCATCAGGAGTAAGAGTTACTTCTATATCAGGTGAAACACCAATACCCTCATAATTCTCACCGCTTGGTGGATAATACATCTTTGTTGACAAGTACAACGCACCGGAACTTAAAGGAATAATTTCTTGTGCATACCCTTTACCATAGGTAGTTGTACCTATAAGTGTACCGGCTTTAAAATCACGCACAGCTGCGGCAAACAACTCACCGCCACTATAAGTTGAACCGTTAATCAAAACAGTAAATTCTTTATTAATACACTTAGAATCTGATGTATATTCTGTCGTGACAGAATTTTTATCTGATAACGATACTAATTTACCTTCAGGAAGCAAATAATCAAGAATATTTACCACTGCAGATAGGCTTCCGCCAGTATTATTTCTTACATCAAAAATATATTTTGCTGCGCCGTTTTCATCCAAAACTTCAATTGCAGTTTTAAAATCATCAAATGTTGTATTATCAAATTCACTTATTGCAATATAACCTATATCACCATAGATCATTTCTGACTCAACACTTGACGTTACATAATCGGAAACAGTAACATTTTTAACTATTTCTGATTCGTTGCGAAGTATTGTAATTTCAATTTCAGTGCCATTTTCCGCACGCAAAAGGGAGCATGCCTCATCATACGTCATTGTAGAAACATCAACACCGTTTATTTTAAAAATGTAATCACTGATTTGAATATCACTTTTATCTGCCGGTGAATTTGATTTAACATTTATAATTTTAAGAAGTCCTGAGCTTGATACGTATTTAACTGTTAATCCAATACCAGAATATTTACCGTCATTCTGCTCAGTATATGTTGCATATTCATCTGCATCAAGATATGTGCTATATTTATCAACACCTGAAACATAGCCTGTGAGTAAAGCGTCCATTGCAGCATCAGTATCTGTTTCACCAACATAACGCTGTTCAACTGTTTTATACACTTCACTTAAACGGTCATAAAATGTTTCCTTAGCAACAAGGCTGGGCATAAGACTTGTTAAGTACATATACGTAAGTAAACAAGCAAGAACAACCGCAACTATTACAATAAATATAACTGTACCTAATTCAATTTTCTTTTTCATAATAAATCCTTAACTATAAGTGAATGACATAACACCGCTAAAATAATCAACAGGATTAGTATATCCACCATTTTTAATAATTTCAAAATGTAGATGAGGTCCAGTGGAATATCCGG
>JAZUOQ010000085.1:0-4611 GCA_045604775.1 Eubacteriales bacterium | reverse complement strand
GCTGTCACGAATAGCAGGAGTAAAGGTTACAAACAATAACCCTACAAAGTTTTGAGACGTACCGGCGAACAAATGGTATACAGGTGCGGTGAAATGGGCAACAGAAAATAAAATAGTAACCGGTTATGAAGACGGTACCTTCGGACCTGAAAAAAGCATAACAAGAGAGCAAATGTGTGTAATGCTGGTACGTTATGCAAAGTATAAATCAATAGACATAAAGAAAAATAACGATATAGAATTTTTTGCAGACAACTCAAAAATAAGCAGTTGGGCAACAGAGGCGGTATATACTTGCCAGATGGCAGGGATAGTAAACGGAACAGGCGGAGGAAAGTTTGAGCCTCAAAAAACAGCCACACGCGCACAGGTTGCAAAAATTCTTTCGGTTTTCCATAAAGACTATATTGTATAAAAACAACCGGCTTACAAACGCTCAGTAAATAATTCTTTTAAACTAAAAGAAGACACTTTCTAAATTGATAAACACCCCAAAAGTTAGACACTTTTGGGGTGTTTATTATAAATTGTTATTTAGTTTATTTTCTTTTGATATTGATAAGTGTGTTTACAATAATACCGCAAATAAGTGAGGTTGCAATTGCGGAGATCTGTATTGCACCGAAATTAAGAGTAAGACCACCGATACCGGGCACTAGAATAGCACATACAACAAAAAGGTTTTTATTATCACCCAGATCAACATTTTTAAGCATTTTGAGACCGCTTACTGCTATAAAACCATACAGCGCAATACATGTACCGCCAATAATGCAGGATGGGATAGTATTAATAAACTGAACTATAGGATTAAGGAAAGAGATTGCCATACAGAGAATTGCAGTTGTTGTGATTGTGTGAACTGAAGCATTACCTGATATAGCAACACAACCAACAGCTTCGCCATAGGTCGTATTGGGACAGCCGCCGAAAAGTGAACCTGCAATGGAACCTATGCCGTCACCCAGAAGTGTTTTATCAAGACCTGGATCTTTGATAAGGTCGCGTTCGATAATTGAACTTAAGTTTTTATGGTCAGCAATATGCTCTGCAAAAACGACAAGAGCAACAGGTGAAAACAACACAAGAAGATTGATAACTTCTGTAACACCGACACTGATACCGGCATTACCTTTGATAGCCTGAACAAATGTGAATTCGGGAATTCTGAACAGGCTGTTCATTGTAGTGATAGGTGTATAATCAATAAGTTTAAGATAGTCAAGCCCTGCAAAATTGCCGATAATTGTAAATACAGAAGCTAATACATAACCTGCAAGAATACCGATAATAAACGGAATAAGTTTTGCAGTTTTATTACCTTTTACAGATGCAATAACAATAACAGCAAATGTAGCGAAACCGCACAGAATAGCAACAAGATTATAATTTTCTGCTGAAACAGCGGTATTGTTGAGATTGTTAACAGCAGAACCGCAAAGGCTTAAACCGATAAGAGCAACTGTGGGGCCGATGATAACCGGCGGCATAAGCTTGTCTACCCAGCCTGTACCGACAAGCTTAACAATAATTGCAATTATTACATAAACCAAACCTGCAAATACCGTTCCGATAATGGAGCCGAGAAAACCGCAGGCAGCAGCGCCGATAAGCGGACTTATAAATGCAAAAGATGAGCCGAGAAAAACCGGACTTCTTCTGCGTGTAAAAAGAATATATACAAGTGTACCAATGCCTGCCCCAAAAAGTGCAGCCGCCTGATCCATAACAATGTATGACTGAGCACCGTTCACAAGAACAGGAACAAGCAGAGTTGCTGCAATAATAGCCAAAAGCTGTTGTACGGCAAATACAAGGTTAGGCCAAAACTTAGGTTTTGATTCAACATCATAAACAAGTTTCATAATAGATTCCCTCCTGAAATTTTTCCTATATATTTTATCATCAGTATATATTTTTGTAAATAGTATTTCGACAAATAAATTTGTTCTTTACATACTTATGCATTATTTGTATAATGATATATGAGGTGATAATATGTGCTTTTCGGATTTGTTTGAAGATGTACCGATAGTTGCAGCAGTAAAAAGTGAGAGTGAGCTGGAAGATTGCCTGCTCTGTGACAGCAATGTTGTATTTTTACTGTTTGGTGATATATGCAACATTACACGACTTGTCGATCTTGTAAAATCATCAGGTAAACTTGCTATTGTACATATTGATCTTATTGATGGTCTTGCCTCCCGTGAAGTTGGTATTGAGTATATAAAAGAGCACACAGGTGCTGATGGTATTATATCTACAAAAGCAGCGCTTGTGCGTTACGCTAAGCAGTTAGGACTTATTGCAATCCGTCGTTTCTTTTTGCTTGATTCAATTGCACTTGAAAACATTTCAAAGCCGTCTTCTGCAAATGATGCTGATGCGTATGAGGTACTGCCTGGTGTTATGCCTAAAATAATTGCACAGGTAGTGTGTGACTGCGATAAACCGGTTATTGCCGGAGGTCTGATTCGCGATAAAGAGGATGTTATGAATGCGCTCAGTGCAGGAGCTGTTGCGGTTTCCAGCACTAACTCGAAGGTTTGGTTTTTATAAATGGTGTGTAAGCTGTGCCCGCGCGAGTGCGGTGTCGACAGGGATTATTCATACGGTTTTTGCGGAGTCGGTAATAATATTAAAATTGCGCGTGCTGCTCTTCATTATTGGGAAGAGCCTTGTATATCAGGTGAAAATGGCAGCGGTACAATATTCTTTTCAGGCTGTTCTTTGGGTTGTGAATTTTGTCAGAATAGTATTATTTCACATAAACATCTCGGCAAAGAAATAAGCAGTGAACGACTGTGTGATATATTTTTCGAATTAAAAGAAAAGGGTGCTAACAATATAAATCTTGTTACTGCAGACCACTATTTACATAAAATTATTCCCGTTTTGGACCGTGCTAAACGCAAAGGTCTTGATTTACCTATAATTTTAAACACATCGTCTTATTTGAAAAGTGAAACACTTTCGGCTATTGCTCCTTATATAGATATTTACATTGCCGACCTGAAATTTTTTAACCGAAGAATTGCAGATAAATATGCATCAGCTCCGAATTATCCTGAAATTGCAAAAAATGCAATATGCGATATGGTAAAATATTCAGGACCGCCTGTTTATAATAGCGGCATCTTAAAACGCGGTGTTATCGTGCGTCTGCTTGTACTTCCTTCTAATTTAATCGATGCAAAGCAATCTCTTAAGTATTTGCATACTGTTTTCGGCAATGATATAATAATATCTCTTATGAGTCAATACACACCGATGGAATGTGTAAAAAGCAACGAACTTAAACAACCGCTTTCTCATGCTGATTACTTAAGTGTTGTAAAATATGCACAGGCACTGAATATGTCAAATGTATACACACAAGAAAACAGTGAAGGAAGGGAATATATCCCCGACTTTGATTTACAAGGAGTAGACAAATGCTGATTTGTCCAAAATGCAAAGCACTTCTCATACTTTTTAACAATACATATAAATGTGAAAAAGGACACTGCTTTGATGTTGCTAAAAAAGGTTATGTCAATTTACTGTTGTCCCAATCTTCACGAACACACGGCGATGATAAGCTAATGGCGCTTGCACGCCGTGATTTTTTGGACAGTGGGTTTTATAAACCTCTGCGTGACAAAATTTGTGAAACAATAAACTTTGGCACAGTTCTTGATCTGGGTTGCGGCGAAGGATACTATACAGAAGGTATATCAGCTGATAAAATATACGCTATGGATATATCCAAAGATGCTGTTTCAGCTGCGTGTACACGTTTGCGCGGTAGAAATGTTACTATTACAGTGGCCGGATGTGCAGATATACCGTTGGCCGATGGGAGCTGTGATTTTGTGCTAAGCGTGTTTGCGCCTATTAAAAGCGCGGAACTTTTGCGTATTATGAAAAAGCACGGCAAAATCGTTCGTGTAACTCCCGGTATTCAGCATTTATTTGAACTTAAAAGTGCTGTATATGAAACGCCGCTTTTAAACACACCTATTGATATGTCGCTATCCGGATTTAAAATAGTTGATACGGTAAAGCTTGAATATAAAGTGACACTTAATGGCAAACAGGCAAAAAGTCTGTTTTCAATGACCCCCTACTATTACAAAACATCACCGCGTGATATTGCTAAGCTTGATGGAATAAACGAACTTAGTGTTACCGCGCAATTTGAAATCACAGTATACGAGGCAGATAATTGACAGTAATAATTGCAGAAAAACCAAGTCTTGCACGCAATATCGCACAGGGCATCGGAAAAACGGTGCGCCGCGACGGATATCTCGAGTGTGAAGAATATATAATAACATGGGCATTCGGACACCTTTTTTCGTTATGCGATGTGGAAGATTACACAGGTAATGAACGTGGCAAGCGCTGGAGCCTTGATGGACTTCCGTGTGTACCGGATGAGTTTCGTTTTCAACTAAGGCGTAACAATGACGGTAGTGAAGATGCCGGCATTGCAAAACAGTTTAGTATTATCAGTACGCTTTGTAACCGTGATGATGTTGACAGAATTATCAACGCAGGAGATGCTGATCGCGAAGGTGAAATAATAATACGTTTATGTATTAAAAATGCTTTAAAAACAGATAAACC
>JAZUOQ010000084.1:0-4222 GCA_045604775.1 Eubacteriales bacterium | reverse complement strand
TCAAGCATTTCAATATCATCAGGATCAACAGCTTCTCTTTCAAGTTTAACAGTAAGAAGCTCTTTTTTTCCGTTCATAGTAACCAGCACCATTCCGCCGCCTGATTTTGCTTCGAATTCTGATTCTTCAACCTCTTTTTGAGCGTTTGCGACATCTTCTTGCATTTTTTGAATTTTACGCATCATATCGCCTTGTTTCATACCATAACCTTCAGGTAATCTTGCTTTCATAAATTACTCCTCATATAAAATATCATTAGCATCAGTTAAAATCTCACTAAATGCATCGTCTAACTCAAGTTCGTTCTTTGGTTCAGCTACAGAATCAGAAAAGCGAATACCGTATTCCATACCTGTAGCTTTATATAATGCCTGTTTTATAATTGCTATATTCTCAGGCGTACTTAAAAGTTTAAATTCAAAACTATCTTTAGTGTAGTTCAAAATAATCATATTATCAGAGATGCTTACAGTCTCTGCAGTAATAAACGGCAATATTGCACGACCGCCCAAAAGTGGCATTATTTCCGATATCTTATCAACCAACTCACGCACATCAGAAGGCAAAGATGTTGATACATTACCTTTAGCTTTGACGACATTTGATTTTTTAATAGTTTTTTCGGTTGATACAGACGGTGAAACACCAAGAATTTCCAATTTTTGAAAGTCTGGCATTTAAATCATCATAATCGCAGCCAATTTTTAAATTGGTTAATTTAATAAGCGTAAGTTCAGCCATTATATTTTTATCCTTGAATCTCGCCATATCATATATTCCGTTTTGTAATACTGAAACTGACCGAATTATCTTTTCAAGTGTGAATTTTTTTGATGTTTCTAAAACACTTTGCAGCTTATCACCATCGTAAGTTAGATAAAAATCAGGTTTCTTCGCTACTTTTAGAATAACCATATCTCTAAAATACGTGCACAATTCAGAAAATAGTGAAGCCGCGTCCATTGATTTATGCCTACAAGTCGAGTAAAATTCTAAAACAGCTTCAGTATCATTATCAGCAATAGCAATCAGTGCCTTTGATATTTCTTCATAAGAACACAGCCCAACTGTACGCTCAACTGTTTCAAGTGATATTACATCTTCGCCTAGGCATCTATCAAGAATAGACAAAGCATCTCTCATAGCACCATCGGCAAGCTTAGCTATAAGAAATGATGCATTGCTTTCAATTTTAAAATTTTCTCTTTGTGCGATATAATCAATTCTGCTTTTTATGTCTTCAACTGTAATTCTTTTAAAATCAAGACGCTGACATCTGGAAAGAATTGTCTGAGGAACCTTATGAATTTCAGTCGTAGCAAAAACAAATATAATATGTTCAGGAGGCTCTTCAAGTGTCTTAAGCAACGCGTTAAATGCCTGCGTGCTGAGCATATGCACCTCATCAATAATATATACTTTATATTTTGCTGAAGCAGGAGTAAAAATAACATCATCACGAAGTTCACGAATATTATCTACACCATTATTAGAGGCGGCATCTATCTCAATAACATCAAGCACGCTGCCGTTTAAAATTCCTTTACAAGTTTCACACTCATTACAAGGGTCACCGTTTTTAGTGTTATCACAGTTAACAGCTCGTGCCAATATCTTAGCGCAGGTAGTTTTACCAGTACCACGCGTACCGGTAAACATATATGCATGCGAGATCTTGTTATTAACTATTTGTTTTTTTACAGTTTCAACAATATGTTCCTGCCCGACAACATCGTCAAACACAAGCGGTCTGTATTTTCTGTAAAGAGCTTGATACACCTGCACACCTCCGTTAATTTTGTGGCATGAAACGGAATCACACAACTAAAATCGAATTGATCCAATACGAGCTTTGTAAAAAGCAAACTCAAAACAGGCAACTCGGTGGCACATACCAAAATTCGCTTAATGCTGCTCAGTTCCCTGCCTGACATGGTTCACGATATGATATTGCACCGAACCTGTTTCTCATCATTTACTTTTTACGGCATACCGTACCGGATACAACCCTCAAAAAGCGATCTCCCCTGCTATAGCGGATTGCAGGTACAGGGCACCGCTAACTCCCCAGATAGTGTGATCCCGTTTCATGCCACAATTAAAGATATTATATAATAAAAAAAATATATTTGCAAGTGTTATTTAGAAAAGAGCGAAACAAAAAGAACAGGTAAAGACCAAAGAAGCTGATATACAAGTATCTGTAAAGGTAATAAACTTGACGCATCGGAAAAGAATAATAAAAATGAAATTAGTATTAATCCCATAACTGATGAAAGTGTTTTAACTACAGCATTAGCCTTAAACGCAAATAGCATATGCTTGCAGCCCCTGAGTGCAGAAATTAAACCTTTCAAACCTGTATTTGAAGTAAGAAGTGATGGTGTTTTTTTCTGTATAACGAACTTATCAAAACAATTTCTGGCAGTTCTAAAATTCATAATTTTAAACAAATTACTATCTTTGGGAGTATAATTAATATGAAGTGTTGAAATATTGATATTCGCATCACGTTCAGCGATAGCAACGCTTATCTGATCCTGCTCACAAAGTTCAAAAGCCTGCTTCACACCATGTGCTAAAGAATAAGAAAGCAGAAAAACACCAAGAAGTTTTCCGTCATATGCTACAAACAGTACATTTTTTGATTTTTGTTGGTAAATAATTTCATACTCACTATCATCTACATCAATACCAAAATGGTTCATAAGTTGCTTATTTCCCGAAACAAGAACTTTCGAATGAACAAGCGCCGAATATCCCATTGTTTCGTGATAATAAATTTCATCAATCCTCGGTAAAGACACAATATCATCACTTATCATATCAGAAAACAGCTTTTTAAGCGGTCCGCCTACAGTATTATATAGTGAATTTAGATATAGAATAGTATCGTCAATTGATGAGTCACCATATACACGTATACCATTTAAAGTAACATTAAATACATCAGAATCATCCACAATCAATGTTTGAGCATCTTCTAGTTCAAATGAGCTAGAACTACCAACAATAACACCGCCATTCTTTCTGGCATTTCTACTATTATTAAATACCGGAACAGCAAAAGAAAAAGCCTGAAGAAGTGGCGTAAAACAACAAAACGCACCCGTAGCGTAAACAACTGCAGAATGTACACTTTGCGTAACAAAGTAATTCCCGACACTTAGAACTATAATTATAAACAAAAAGAAAGTGTTAAACATTTTGTTAGTATGGCAAAGATCAAAATCTTTAAAACTCTTATGTATAAAGTCAGAAACAAATTCACTTTTTGTGGCATAAATAATTTCACCGATGCTGTCGGTTTCTAACATAATGTCATTGATTAACTCTTCACTTTGCGATTGGTTAACAACCATTTTTTGTCCGTCTGATGAAACTATACGGAAATTTTTCAATATATTTTTCGCCATAATACCTTTTGCAAATATATTAAAAAACAGCAACAACATATAAATAAAATCAAAAATCACAAGCGGAGTGTCTGTTAATGTATTATCCATAAGATACAAAATATCAACTATAGAATTGCAAACAAAAACTACCGCAATAAAAGTTTCGGGAATACATTTTAATTTTATTAAACTTAGGACACCAGTAATAACAGAATTGAAATTAAGTATTGTTGCAAGCACAGAGATACCAAAAATAATAGAAACAAGCAATTTCACATCATTTACCGGATCTATACCGGGAAGATTGTATTCAGCATACTTTGAAAAAAACAAAATACCTGATATGCATAACATAACAAATGTAACAAATGATCTGAACGCTGCATACGATGAAAGTTTTTTGAGATCACTTATAACTGCATCACGGTCCTCGGCTTTATCATAATCATCGATTTCTTCTGTAGGCTCATGCGGCTTAAAATACTCTTCCTCACCATCATCCTCTTCTTCTGCACCCTTAGCAAAAGATGCAATCGGGTTGTTATAACCTTCTCTGCTTTGTTTTTTGATAGTATTAAACATTTCTGTATCAAAAAATCTCTTGGAACTGATTTCTTCAGTGATCTCATAAGATTTTTTATCATCAACCGTATCAACCTGTAATTCGTCGGACAAATTTTCTTTTATCAATGTATCGTCATTTTCTTGAGGAGCCTCTTCTACAACTATTACCTTTGAATGCTCAGTAGAAGAAACAGATTTTTCAGATCGAATCGCTTCAAAAGCACCTGTTAACGAAACACCTTCCGGTTTTACTATATCTT
>JAZUOQ010000083.1:0-6739 GCA_045604775.1 Eubacteriales bacterium | reverse complement strand
GCAGATAGACTACGATGCAGTAAGAACTCTTGCAAAAGAGCATAAACCTAAGCTTATACTTGCTGGTGCTTCTGCTTATCCTCGTACAATAGATTTCAAGAAATTCCGTGAGATAGCAGACGAGTGCGGCGCATATTTTATGGTCGATATGGCTCATATTGCAGGACTTGTTGCAGCAGGTCTTCACCCTAATCCCGTGCCTTATGCAGATGTTGTTACCACTACAACGCATAAAACTCTCCGCGGTCCAAGAGGCGGTCTTATTCTTTGTAAAGAAGAATATGCAAAGCAGATTGATAAAGCTATTTTCCCCGGAACACAGGGCGGTCCGCTTATGCATATAATCGCTGCAAAAGCTGTTGCTTTGGGTGAAGCACTTACAGATGAGTTCAAGGCATATCAGACACAGGTAATCAAAAACGCCAAAGCACTGTCCGAAGCGTTTGTAAATGAAGGCTTTAAACTGGTTTCCGGCGGCACTGATAACCACCTTATGCTTCTTGATCTGCGTGATATGAATATTACAGGTAAAGAACTTGAACACCGTCTTGATGAGGTTCATATAACCGCAAATAAAAATGCAATTCCCAATGATCCGCAGAGTCCGTTTATAACAAGCGGTGTACGTATCGGTACTCCCGCAGTCACATCCCGTGGCTTTAAAGAACCGGAAATGGCTCTTATTGCACGTTGGATAAAGGATATTGTGACAGACTTCGATGGTAATAAGGAAAGGATTACCAAAGAGGTTGTAGAACTCTGTGAAAAGTTTCCCATTTATAATAGGTGAACACTATGAAAATAATGGTAGTCGGCGGCGGTGGCCGCGAACACACAATAATTAAAAAACTAAAAGAGAACAAAACGGTCACTGAAATTTTTGCACTCCCCGGTAACGGCGGTATCGCGCAGGATGCAACTTGTATAGAAATCGGTGCCAAGGATATTGAAAATATAGTAAAATTTGCTGTAACTGAAAAAATCGATTTTGCGGTTGTAGCGCCGGATGATCCGCTGGTGCTTGGTGCTGTCGATGCTCTTGAGGATGCAGGCATTCAATGCTTTGGTCCTCAAAAGAATGCAGCCATAATTGAAGGAAGTAAAAAATTCTCTAAAAACCTTATGAAAAAGTACGGTATCCCTACCGCAGCATTTGAGGTATTCTCTGATGTAGACTCCGCGCTTTCATATCTTGATACCGCGCCGATTCCGACAGTCATTAAGGCAGATGGTCTTGCACTTGGAAAAGGTGTTATAATTGCACAGACACGTGATGAGGCAAAAGATGCAGTAAAATCAATGATGTGTGACGGTAAATTCGGTACTTCCGGCTCAACTGTAGTTATTGAACAGTTTCTTACAGGTCCAGAGGTGTCAGTCCTTGCATTTACTGACGGTAAAACTATTAAACCAATGGTATCCTCAATGGACCATAAACGTATCGGTAACAATGATACCGGTCTCAATACCGGCGGTATGGGTACTATAGCTCCCAACCCCTACTATACACAGGCTGTTGCTGATGAATGTATGCGTACGATCTTTTTACCTACCATAAAAGCAATGGAAAAAGAGGGCAGAACATTTAAAGGCTGTCTGTATTTCGGTCTTATGCTTACTCCCGATGGTCCGCGTGTTATTGAGTATAACTGCCGTTTCGGAGATCCTGAAACACAGGTTGTGCTTCCGCTTCTTGAAAGTGACCTTTTAACAGTTATGAAAGCTTGTCGTGAAGGTACTCTTGATAAAACAGATGTTAAGTTTAAAGACGGCTCTGCATGTTGTGTTGTGTTGGCATCAAGTGGTTATCCGGAGAGTTATAAGTCCGGTTTTGAAATAAAAATAGAAAATGGAATAGATGCCGAAATCTTTATTGCAGGTGCAAAAATCGATAACGGTAAGCTAGTTACCGCAGGCGGCAGAGTTCTTGGTGTTACCGCAACTGCTGACACGCTTAAAGGCGCTATTGAAAAATCATATGCAGAACTTTCAAAAGTCACGTTTGAGGGCGCTTATCACCGCAACGATATCGGTGCTCGTGCGCTTGCAGCTAATAAATAAGGAGTAACTATGGTATACAGAATATTTGTTGAAAAAAAAGAGGGCCTTGCAAATGAAGCGGTTGCCCTTAAAAATGATATACGTTCACTTTTGCAGATCAAATCTCTTACCGACCTTCGTATTCTTAACAGATACGATGTTGAAAATATAGATAAGGAACTGTTCGATTATGCAACAGGTACTGTATTTTCAGAACCGCAGTTAGACACCGTAACCGAAACTCTTACCGGTGCTGACGGTGCACACGTGTTCGCTGTTGAGTATCTGCCGGGGCAGTTTGATATGCGTGCAGACAGTGCGGCACAGTGTATTCAGCTAATAGCACAATGTGAAAGACCGACTGTTAAAAATGCGCGTGTATATGTCCTTTACGGTGATCTGACAGATGCCGAGGTAGATGCTATCAAAAAACACGTTATTAATCCTGTTGAAAGCAGAGAGGCTTCACTTGATACCCTTGCAACACTAAAAACAAAATACGATATTCCTGAAACCGTTAAAACCCTTAACGGCTTTTGTGAACTTGACAGACAGGGCCTTGAAAACTTTGTAAAACAGTATGGTCTTGCAATGGACGGTGATGATATTGAGTTTTGTCAATCATATTTCAAGACAGAACAACGTGATCCGACAATGACAGAAATACGTATGATAGATACATACTGGTCCGATCATTGCCGCCATACTACATTTCTGACAACAATCGACTCGGTCAAGTTTGAGGACAAGCTTATAGAGGATGCATATAACGAGTATATTGCGACCCGAAAAAAATTAAATCGTACCAAACCCATAAATCTTATGGATATTGCAACTGTGGCAGTCCGTCAGCTTAAAGCGGACGGCAGACTTCCTCGACTTGATGAATCAGAGGAGATAAATGCTTGTACTGTAAAAATCACCGTAACAGTTGACGGTAAGGATGAGGAGTGGTTGTTACTCTTCAAAAACGAAACACACAACCACCCAACTGAGATTGAACCGTTCGGCGGTGCTGCAACTTGTATCGGCGGCGCTATCCGCGATCCTCTTTCAGGCAGAAGCTATGTTTATGCTGCAATGCGTGTAACTGGCGGTGCAGATCCGTTAAAGCCTGTTAAAGAAACTATCCCCGGAAAACTCCCGCAGCGTAAGATTGTAACAACTGCAGCGGCAGGCTACTCTTCTTACGGCAATCAGATAGGATTGGCGACCGGACAGGTTGATGAGTTGTATCACGACGGATATGTTGCAAAACGTATGGAGATCGGTGCAGTAATAGCAGCAGCCCCTGCTGAAAATGTAAGACGCGAAGTTCCCGATCCTGATGATATTGTAATTCTACTCGGAGGCAGAACCGGAAGAGACGGATGCGGCGGTGCAACCGGTTCATCAAAGTCACATACTCAGGCATCTCTTGAAACATGTGGTGCAGAAGTCCAAAAGGGTAACGCTCCAGAAGAACGTAAACTTCAGCGTCTTTTCCGTAATTCTGAGGCTTCACGTCTTATAAAACGCTGTAACGACTTTGGCGCAGGCGGTGTCTCTGTTGCTATAGGTGAATTGGCAGACGGTCTTGAAATAGACCTTAATGCCGTACCTAAAAAATATGATGGTCTTGACGGAACAGAACTTGCAATAAGTGAGTCACAAGAACGTATGGCTGTAGTAGTAGAGCCTAAAGATGTAAATAGGTTTATTGAACTTGCAAACACTGAAAACCTTGAAGCAACTGTTGTTGCGCGTGTTACCGAAACACCACGTCTTGTAATGCGTTGGAACGGCAAGGATATAGTAAATATCTCAAGAGAATTTTTAAACTCTAACGGAGCTGAAAAGCATATTGATGTTACAGCATCGGCACCCAAGGATTATACAAAAGCAGTTCCTGTTTCATTTAAGGACGGTATGGCAGATCTTGCAGGCGATCTCAATGTTTGCTCAAAACGTGGTCTTTCAGAGCGATTTGACTCCACCATCGGTGCAGGAACAGTTCTCATGCCATTTGGCGGTAAATATCAGCAAACTCCCATTCAGGCAATGGTTCATAAGGTATCTGTTGAAAAGGGAACTACCGATACCTGCTCTTATATGTCTTGGGGTTATAATCCGTTTATCACAGAGAAAAGCCCCTACCACGGTGCTTATCTTGCAGTAGTCGAATCGGTATCCAAACTTATAGCGACGGGTGCATCCTTTGACGAAACTTATCTCACATTCCAGGAATACTTTGAAAAACCAATGCGTGATGCTAAGCGTTGGGGCAAACCTCTCTCAGCACTTCTTGGTGCTTTCAAAGCACAAATGGATTACGGTATTGGCTCTATTGGTGGTAAGGATTCAATGAGCGGTACTTTTGAAAATATTGATGTACCTCCTACACTGGTGTCATTCGCTGTAACTACAGGTAAAACAGGTGAGGTGGTTTCACCCGAATTTAAGGGTGCAGATCATAAGGTAGTCTGGCTTAAACCTAAGGTAGACAAAAACGGTCTTCCTGTAAAAGATTCTGTAATTGCTCTTTTTGATACAGTAACAAAGCTTATGCGTGACGGTAAGGTACTTTCTGCATACACACCCACTTACGGCGGTGTTGCAGAAGCGATTATGAAAATGTGTTTTGGTAATAATATCGGTTTTGATTATGATAATAACATAACACTTTCAGATATATTCTCTTACTGCTACGGTTCATTTGTTTTAGAACTTGCTAACGATACTGAAGTCGGCATTACACTTGGTAAAACTACTCTTAAATCAAGTATCACTATGGGTGATAGCGTTGAACTGTCAGAACTCCTTGCTATTTATGAAAATAAATTGGAGCCTGTGTACAGCTGTAATATAGAGCATCCTAAAAAGGATATACCTGCATTCAACTACTGTGCAGACAGTTATCCCACACCTAAAGTGAAAACTGCCGTACCTAAGGTACTGATCCCTGTATTTCCGGGCACTAACTGTGAATATGATACAGCTAAGGTAATGGAGCGTGCAGGTGCTAAGGCTGAGATATTTGTTATTAAAAATCTCACCCCATCAGCAGTAGCTGAGTCTGTAACTGCTTTTGCAAATAAGCTTCGTGACTCGCAGATAGTGTTTGTTCCCGGCGGTTTTTCAGGCGGTGACGAGCCGGATGGTTCCGGTAAATTCATTACCGCATTCTTCCGTAACGCTGCAGTAAAAGAGGAAATCAATAACCTTCTCAAAAACCGCGACGGTCTTATGTGCGGCGTATGTAATGGTTTCCAGGCTCTCATCAAACTGGGTCTTGTTCCGTTTGGAGAAATAGTCGATACCGATGAGAACTGTCCTACTCTTACATTTAATACTATCAGCAGACATCAGTCAAGGCTTGTACGTACACGTATTGCATCAAACAAATCACCGTGGCTTATGGATACTAAAGTCGGTGATGTATATACTGTTCCGATATCACACGGTGAAGGAAGATTTCTTGCATCTGATGAGTTTGTTAAAAAACTTGCTGATAACGGTCAGATCGCAACGCAGTATGTTGATTTTGATAATAAACCCACTACCGATGTACGTTTCAATCCCAATAACTCCGCTTTCGCTATCGAGGGCATTACTTCTCCGGATGGCAGAGTATTCGGTAAAATGGGTCATTCTGAGCGTATTGCAAATGGTCTTTACAGAAATGTAGACGGCATATACGATATGGGTATGTTTGAGTCTGCTGTTAAATACTTCAAGTAGGAGGCATTTATGAAAACAGATATAGAAATAGCTCAGAGCGCTGTGATGAAACCTATCACAGATATAGCTAAAACTGCTAATATTGATGATAAATATTTAGAGCAATATGGAAAGTATAAAGCAAAAATTGACCTTTCCATAATGAATGAAGATAAGCAGGACGGTAAACTTATACTGGTAACTGCAATCACCCCAACACCTGCAGGTGAGGGAAAAACCACCACAACTATCGGTCTTGCCGATGGTCTTTCAAGAATAGGCAAGAATGTTGTTATGGCATTGCGTGAACCGTCCCTCGGTCCCGTTTTTGGTGTAAAGGGTGGCGCTGCAGGCGGTGGTTATGCTCAGGTAGTACCTATGGAGGATATTAATCTTCATTTCACAGGCGATTTCCACGCTATCGGCGCAGCAAACAACCTGCTTGCCGCTATGCTTGATAATCATATCCAGCAGGGTAACTCTCTCGGTATAGATGTAAAACGTATCACTTGGAAGCGTTGTGTTGATATGAATGACCGTCAACTGCGTAATGTTGTTGATGGACTCGGCGGAAAAGTAAACGGTGTCCCCCGTGAAGATGGCTTTGATATAACAGTTGCTTCCGAGGTAATGGCAGTACTTTGTCTTTCTTCATCAATAACAGATCTTAAAACCCGTCTTTCAAGAATTATTGTCGCTTATACCTATGACGGAAAACCGGTCACAGCAGGTGATCTTAAAGCAGCAGGAGCTATGACTGCACTGCTTAAGGATGCTTTAAAGCCTAATCTGGTTCAGTCACTCGAAGGTACACCGGCTCTTGTTCAATCGTGATCCACTACCGTACAGCCACAGTTGACCTCCACGAAATATTCCTTGCCGCTTGTGGAGTTGTAACCCTCAACGACGCCGAAGAATGTCGTGGTCGCCTTGAATATCACATCGCCGATAATATTTGCATCATCGTAATAATTCACTACTACGAACTCGTCCTCCGAAT
>JAZUOQ010000082.1:0-3074 GCA_045604775.1 Eubacteriales bacterium | reverse complement strand
GCTGCAACAGACGGATTTTTCGATTCGTTTATTTCAGCACCGGCAGAACCACTTTTATGGTTTGCGATTTATATAGGTCTTACTGCTTTGGTTGTGCTTTTAGGTGTTGAAAAAGGCATTGAAAAAGTAAGTAAAATTATGATGCCGATACTTATTTTACTTATACTCGGAATATCGATATATACCATATGTACAATGGATGGTGCAATTGAAGGTGTTTTATATTACATTACACCTGATTTTTCAAAATTCTCCATTATGACAGTAGTTGCAGCAATGGGACAGTTATTCTATTCAATGTCGCTTGCAATGGGTATTATGATAACCTTTGGTTCTTATATGAAAAAAGATATAAATATCGAACATTCGACAAGACATATAGAATTGTTTGATACAGGCGTTGCATTTCTTGCGGGACTTATGATAATTCCTGCTGTGTTTTCTTTCTCCGGCGGTGACAAAAGCGCACTTGGACAAGGTCCGGGTCTTATGTTTGTAACTCTTCCAAAGGTATTTGAAGCAATGCCTGCCGGCAGATTTATAGGTGCTGCATTTTTTGTAATGGTTCTCTTCGCAGCACTCACCTCTTCAATATCACTTATGGAAACAGTCGTTTCAATATTCTCTGACAAGTTTAAACTGAACAGAACAATTTCTTGCCTTACAGTGTTGGTAATCAGCATATTGCTAGGCGTACCATCTTCACTGGGTTACGGTGTGTGGAGCGAAGTCAGAATAATAGGTATGCAAATACTTGATTTCTTTGATTTTGCAAGCAACAGCATACTAATGCCATTATGCGCATTAGCCACCTGTCTATTCGTAAGTTATTTTCTTGGCACCAAAGTTATCACTGACGAGGTAGAGGAAAAAAGTAATAAATTCAAATCGAAAAAAATGTTTTGCGTAATGATAAAATACATTGCACCTATATTCATACTTCTTATACTGTTATCATCTATACTCAATGCTTTCGGTATAGTAAAAATATAGGAAATTTTAAAAAAGTATTGTAAAAAACAAATTAGAATGGTATAATAAATTGTAAATATCGCTTGCAAAAGTTCTGATTTACAAAGTAAATTATAAACAGCGAGGAGTCTTAATTTATGAGTCGAATGATTGGCACTGTATCAAGAGGTGTCAGAGCCCCCATTATCCGCAACGGTGATGACATCGTTGAAATCGTTACTAATTCCGTTTTGGAAGCAGCTAAAGACGGTGGATATGAGTTAAGGGACAAGGATGTTGTTGCAATGACCGAAGCAATCGTTGCACGTGCACAAGGTAATTATGCTACCGTTGATGATATTGCAAAAGATGTACGTACTAAGCTCGGCGGTGGAACTGTGGGTGTTATTTTCCCTATTCTCAGCAGAAACAGATTTTCTATTTGTCTGCGCGGTATTGCCAAAGGTGCATCAAAGATTGTACTTATGCTTTCGTATCCGTCTGATGAAGTCGGCAACCACCTTATAAGTCTGGATGCACTTGATGAAAAGGGTGTTGACCCGTATAAAGATGTTTTGTCTCTAGAAAAATACCGTGAATTATTCGGATATAACAAACATACCTTTACAGGTGTTGATTATGTCGAGTTTTATGAGCAGCTTATCCGTGATTGCGGTGCTGACTGTGAAATTATTTTTGCAAATGATCCCAGAGCCGTGCTTGATTATACTAAAACAGTTATCTGCTGTGACATTCATACAAGAGCACGTTCAAAACGCTTACTAAAGAATGCGGGTGCCCAAAAGGTTATCGGTATGGACGAGATACTAAATGCACCTGTTGACGAAAGCGGTTATAATGCAGATTATGGTTTACTTGGCTCTAATAAGGCTACAGAGGATCAGGTAAAACTATTCCCACGTGACTGCCAACCTGTTGTTGATGCTATTCAGAAAAAACTTTTTGAAGCAACCGGTAAAAAGGTTGAGGTTATGGTTTACGGTGACGGTGCATTTAAAGATCCTGTAGGCAAGATATGGGAGCTTGCCGATCCGGTCGTATCACCTGCATACACTTCCGGTCTTGAGGGCACACCTAATGAACTTAAACTGAAATATCTTGCTGATAATGATTTTTCAAATCTGTCAGGTGATGAACTTAAAGTAGCTATCAAGAACAAAATACAGGAAAAAGACGGTGATCTTGTAGGTCAAATGATTTCCGAGGGCACAACGCCTCGTCGGCTTACTGACCTTATCGGTTCACTTTGCGATCTTACTTCAGGTTCCGGTGACAAGGGTACACCTATAGTACACATTCAAGGTTACTTTGATAATTATACAACCGAATATTAATAAAAAAATCAAGCTCAAATTGAGCTTGATTTTTTTATTATTTTAACTTTTGTTTTTTCTTTTTCTGTTCATAATTTTTTAAGATATCAAAAGCTTCTTTGCTCATAGGCACTATAGCAATTGCATTAAACAAAGTCATAAGAGCGATACCGATATCACCAACAGTCCACACAATTTCATATGCAGCAAGACCACCTATAAATAACATTACCAATGAAAGTATTTTATACGCATACTGCGCCCACTTCCTATTTCCAAATAAATATGATACATTTGAACGAGCATAAAACAAAACACCTATAAATGTAGAAAAACTAAACATCCATAAAGTCAAGGCAATGAATACAACACCAAATGTACCCATATGATATTCCATTGTCGTCTGAAGAAGCGACATACCTGAAAGGCCTGTTGTTATATTTTCGGGTACCAACAACATTATAAACGCTGTACAACTACAAATTATAATTGTATCAATCACAACGCCCAGCGCCTGAAGCAAACCTACCTTTGCAGGTTCATCAGTATCAGCAGCAGCTGCTGCGCAGGGAGCAGAGCCGCTTCCCGCTTCGTTAGAAAACAAACCGCGTTTAACACCGTTCATTATCACAGCACCAAAACCACCTGCCACAACCTGACGGATACCGAACGCTTCAGTGAAAATTCTGCCAAAAACTCCCGGAATTGCAGTGAAATTCTTAACAAGTATAAATATTGTAATTATAAAATAACAACCAGCCATTATTGGAACAAGTATGTCCAAAACCT
>JAZUOQ010000081.1:0-2009 GCA_045604775.1 Eubacteriales bacterium | reverse complement strand
CTATGGAGCTGGTGATCGGAGTCGAACCAACAACCTGCTGATTACAAATCAGCTGCTCTGCCATTGAGCCACACCAGCGCGATAACGTTATTTAGTATAGCGGTTTAATTGTAATTTGTCAACACTTTTTTTGATTTTTTGAAATATTTTTTACACACCTAAGATTATGTTGACAATTTCTACATTATTATTTAATATTATTTTGAAAGGAGAAAATATATGAAATATTTAGAACAATTCTTAAAAAGATTGATTGAATATGGTAGTGATTTGCTTTTTAAAATATTGATTTGTGGCATTATTGCTGTTGTTGGTGTTAAAATAATCGACTGGTTTATAAAGAAGTTTAAAAAAAGCAAGTTATATACTAAGATTGATGTAAGCTTAGGTAGATTCTTACTCAGCTTTATGCGTATTGGTTTATATGTTTTGCTTTTTATAACGGTAGCATCTATTGTGGGTGTTCCCATGGCTTCTTTTGTGACTCTTTTAGCTAGTGCAGGCGTTGCTATTGGTCTTGCATTGCAAGGAGCTCTTTCAAATCTGGCAGGCGGTGTTATGATTTTGTTTTTTAAACCTTTTAAAATAGGTGATTATGTAGAGGTCACAAGCGGTGCTGGGACGGTTTCTGATATAACAGTATTCTATACTAAACTTTTAACACCGGACAATAAAGTTATAACTATTCCTAACGGCGATCTTACAAATGCAGCTGTTGTGAATTATTCCGAGAAAAATGATCGACGTGTTGATTTAGAGTTTACAGCATCGTATGATTCTGATATAGATGTAGTTGAGTCAGTAATGCTTGGCATCGCCAAATCACATCGATTAGTATATTCTGATCCTCAACCTTTTGCAAAATTAAATGCGCAGAGAGATAGTTCGATGTCTTTCGTTTTACGTGTTTGGTGTAAAAATGAAGACTATTGGACAGTTTATTTTGATTTACAAGAACAGGTTAAAAAAGCCTTTGATGAAAATGATATAGAGATACCTTTCCCACAACTGAATATTAATGCTAAGGCGAAGAATTGATCTTCGCCTTTTACTTTTTAAAAAATATCAAAAATATATTGACACGTATTTTATATTGTGTTACAATATCATACTGTATTAAAATGGCTGAATATGCCTTTCTAGTTTGTTTTTATTAGTTAAAAATATACGAAATAGCAGTCAGTCATAAGTATAATCATTCAGGTTATGTAAAAATATTTAGAGACGGAGTGATGTTTTTTATGCCGAAATTAAAGGTCTTAGGCAAAAACGAGAGAATGAGCTTTTCTAAAATTGATGAGATTTTAGAAATGCCTAATCTTATTGCGATTCAAAAGGATTCGTATAAGTGGTTTTTGGAAAAAGGACTCAAGGAAGTATTCGAGGATGTTTCGTCAATAGTCGACTACTCAGGTAATATAGTTCTTGATTTTATTGACTATAAGATGGACGAAGGTCCTAAGTACTCGATTGTTGAGTGTAAAGAGCGTGATGCAACTTATTCAGCACCCCTTAAAGCTCTTGTAAGACTCACAAACAACGAAACCGGTGAAATTAAAGAACAGGAAATATTCATGGGCGAGTTTCCGATAATGACCGAAAGTGGTACCTTTATTATAAATGGTGCTGAGCGTGTTGTTGTATCACAACTTGTTCGTTCTCCCGGTATTTATTATTCACGCACGCTTGATAAGAGTGGTAATCCTGTGTATACAACCACTGTTATTCCTAACCGTGGTGCTTGGCTTGAGTATGAGTCAGATGCCTCAAATGTCATTTCCGTAAGAATAGATAAAAACCGTAAGCTGCCAATCACGACATTTGTGCGTTCTCTCGGCGCATTTATTGATCAGGATAAGTACAGCCCGTTTTATGGTATGGACCTTGGTAATACCGATGTTATTAAAAGTATATTCGGTGACAACGAATATCTTACAAAAACTCTTGAAAAAGATATTGCTCCCGAAACAGAGGGCGCACTTATAGAAGTTTATAAAAAAATCAGACCC
>JAZUOQ010000080.1:0-3573 GCA_045604775.1 Eubacteriales bacterium | reverse complement strand
TTTTGATACAATTATGTTATATTATATAATGGAGAAAATCATTTAAAAAGCAAAGGTATTCGTTTAGCAATTGCATTTGAAGATTCTGAATCTGGTTTGCGATCTGCTGTAAATGCACAAATTAATTGTTTTTTAATTCCGGGAGCTTTTATAATACCCCTGCCGGTTCATTATCCGTTACTGTTTTAACGGACAAGCTTTGCGGTGTACTTAAAATTGGTGAAACGTTGAAAATAGACTACAGACTTTGCTTTGATAATACAGAAGAGATATATACAAACATAGAAATAAAAATCAGGGAGAAATAAAAATGACAATAAACAATCCGTCGGAATATATGAAAAATCTAATTGCTCAAAAAGTTAAGTCGGCATATGATAAATGCGTTTCAAACGGCTTGCTAGATGGCATTGAAACAGTGCCGTTTGAAGTTGAGGTTCCTAAAGACAGCACCAACGGTGAATTTTCCTCAAACTTTGCTATGAAAAATGTAAAACTTCTTAGAAAATCACCGGTTATGATTGCAAACGCTATAGTTGACAATTTTGATAAAGGTGAATTTATTGACGATGTTTCAGTTGCCGGTCCCGGCTTTATTAATTTTAAGCTTTCCCCTAATTATTACTCTCTTTGTGTAAACAGCATACTTGATCTTGGCGAAAACTTCGGTAAGTCTGAAAAACTTGTAAATCAAACCGTTCTTGTTGAGTTTGTTTCCGCTAATCCCACTGGTCCTATGCATATGGGAAATGCAAGAGGCGGTATTATCGGTGATTGCTTGAGTTCTGTTCTGTCATGGGCCGGTGCCGATGTCAAAAAAGAATTTTATGTAAACGATGCAGGTAATCAGGTGATGCTTTTTGGCGAATCACTTTATACTCGCCTTTATCAACTTGTAAATGGTGAGGATAGCATTCAATTTCCCGATGACGGTTACCACGGCGATGATATAAAGGTTCTTGCCAAAGAATTTTATGATGCAAGAAACGGTAATGTTGACTTTTCAGATAAAGAGAAACTTGTTTCTGATATGGTATCTCTCGGTCTTGAAAAGAATATATCAAAAATGCAAAAGGATCTTGAAAAATATAAGATAGTTTACGATAAATGGTTCCGCGAGTCCACATTGCATAAAAGCGGCTATGTAAAGGAAACAATAGATCTTCTCGAAAAAGCGGGTGCACTTTATGAAAACGAAGGTGCAAAATGGTTCCGTGCCACTGATTACGGTTGTGAAAAAGATGAGGTAATGGTAAAAGCTAATGGCTTTTATACATATTATGCTGTTGATCTTGCATACCATCGTAATAAGTTTGTTGAGCGTAATTTTGATCGTTGTATAAATGTTCTCGGTGCTGATCACCACGGTCATACCATTCGCTATAAAGCAGGTATGCGTGCTCTTGGTATTGATCCTGAACGTTTAGAAGTTGTTCTTATGCAGCTGGTTCGTCTTATGCGTGACGGTGAAGTTGTGCGTATGTCAAAGCGTACCGGTAAGAGTATAACTCTCTCGGATTTGCTTGATGAGATTCCTGCAGATGCTGCACGTTTCTTCTTTAATATGAACCGTTCCGAGTCTGTTATGGACTTTGATTTATCTCTTGCTGTTAAACAGGATAGCGAAAACCCAATGTATTATGTTCAGTATGCCCACGCGCGTATATGCTCAATACTGCGTAATCTTGAACAAAATACCGCGGAAGTTTCAGATTGCGGCGATTATACCTATACTGTCGATGCTGAGAAGGAACTTGTAAAGAGCCTGGCTCGTTTTCCTGAAGAGATCATTGCTGCAGCCGATTCACTTGAACCGTCCAAGATAACAAAGTATGTTATCGATGTTGCTTCTGCTTTTCATAGCTTTTATAATGCTTGCCGTATTAAAGGCGAAGAACAAAATGTTGTACATGGAAGACTTGCTCTGGTTTTGTGTACAAAGACTGTTATCAAAAATGCACTTATGCTTATGAACATCGAAGCACCCGAAAAAATGTAAAAAATCGGGATATGCTAAATGCATATCCCGATAACTTATTTAAATGTAAGACCGTCTCTTCGTTTTGGAGATATAAAAAGTAATATACCCAATATAATGAAACTTATTAATGTTTCTATAGCTGTAATTGCAACTGTAATTGTTAGTGTTCCGCATACGACTCCTTGAACGGTACATATTTGTGCGTATGCATTTTCATATACAGCATATCTGCCGCTCATACCGAAAATAAGTATAATTAAAAAGTTTACAACTGTGGCGGCGACAGATGATATGAACATATTTAGCGTATAACCTTTTGCTGTTTCAAATTCACCTTTAGATACAAACAGTGTGATAATAGTGCAGATTGTAATTGTGGGAAGTAACATTAGCAACGCGTACGGTCCGTCAATAAGCACGAACAGAAGCGCTGTATGAAAGATAACGGACAATATACCCGGTATAATCCCTGCAAATGCCGTTATAAAAAAACTGCCTGTATAGTCTGTCCAAAATGGAAATCCAAGATATTTGGAAATGGAAAACAGCACAATATTTATAAATGTTCCAAATATAAAGAATAGTATTTGTTTTGCAATCGGTTGGCGTGTCATTGGCAACCTCCATCATCATTATATTTTGAGTATATTATATATGTTATAAATTGTCAATATCCGTTGAAGTTTTAACATTTTTGTAAAGAAGGTGAAAATGTGCCGGAATTTTTATTCTATCTATTAGTTTTTATGAGTTTTTTTGCGGTATTACTTGTTATTTATAATAACATAGCGATAGTGAAAAAATATAAAATAAAAACCGAAAAGGTATCAAAATCCTATCGATTAGTTGTGGTATCTGATTTTCATAACAAAAAATATAACCGTGATAACACTTATATAATAGAAAAAATAAAGGCGCAAAAACCGGATATTATCATCGTTTCAGGTGATCTTGTTGATAGACGCCGTCCTGACTTTGAATGTTCCAAAAAGTTTCTTTCGGACTTGCGTGGCATTACCGAAACATACTATGTGACCGGCAATCATGAAGCGGATCTTGGCGTTGATGCGGCTGTAAAAATAGTAGGCGGGGAAGAGGTACTTTTAGATGAACGGTATAAAATATTTTCTGATATTTCAATCCTTGGTATTTCAGACAGACTTCGTGATTTAAAAACGTTAAGGACTGATGAACTGTCAGTTTTTCAAAAACTTGATAATTTTAAAATAGTAATAGTGCATCGTCCAAGCGAGTTTTATGATAATCTTTGCATCAAAGACTATGATATTGATCTGGTGATTTCAGGACACAGTCACGGCGGTGCTGTGCGTATGCCGTTTTTTGGTGCTATCTTTTCACCGGACGAGGGCTTTTTCCCAAAATATACAAAAGGCAGATTTACAAAAAACGGAACGCTTATGATAGTGTCGGGCGGACTTGGTAATACATTTCTGCCTAATCGTATAAATAATTTCCCTGAAATTGTCGTAATTGATATAGAAAATTAAAAAAACTATTGCAAATCGAATTTGTTTGTGTTATCATATCTTAGATTGTGGTAGAACACAAAAAAGGAAAGAGACGTCGCCGAG
>JAZUOQ010000079.1:0-13261 GCA_045604775.1 Eubacteriales bacterium | reverse complement strand
AAATCAGCTTTTGCGTAGCGGTACAAGCATTGGTGCTAATATCCACGAAGCAAATTATGCGCACGGAAAATCCGATTTTATTGCTAAACTTCAAATATCGCTCAAAGAGTGTTATGAAACTGAATATTGGATAGAATTGTTTGTAAAATCTGATTTAATTGACAGAGTAATTGCCAAAGAATTGTATAATCAGTGTGGTACAATTCGCAGAATATTGGTTGCTTCAATTAAAACAGCAAAGGAGAATAAATAATATGTTTGATATAAAATCTATACTTATGTGCCCTAAATGTCGGTGTGGACTGACAACTGATTTAAAATGTGAAAACTGCGGAAATCAGTATTCGCAAAAACACGGGGTATACAATTTAATTTCATTGGATTTATCAGGTGAACAGGATTATTTGTATAAAGGAAAAATTCCTGATGATATAGAACTGATTTTTCCTGCCGAAGAAAATAAGAAACAAAAAGAAATTACTTTGGATTATTATTCTAGAATGAACGAGAAAACAAAGATAGCGTACAAAAAGCAAGATGAATTTATGGCTGAGATTTTGAAAACGCTTTCAGGTGTAGTTTGCGATTTAGCAACAGGTGGCGGAGATATGCTACAACAGATACTTGATTCGAATAATAAAAATGTTTCGGTTGTTTGTACGGATATAAACGAATTTGAATTGATTATAACTAGATACAAAAGAAACGGTAATAGAGATTTTATAAGCTATATTGCAACAGATGGTAGATATATATCCCTGAAAGAAAACAGTTGCGATTATATCACATCTTTAGATGGATTTGGAAATATACCTGAAGCAGATAAAGTGGTTAAAGAACTTTATCGTATATTAAAACCAAACGGAAAAATGTTTATTAAAGGCGGTTATGTTGATAAGAATAGTAAGAGTTTTGAATTGGCAAAAAGCGTTGGTGTTGAACGCGGTGTAATCGAAGAATATATTTTACAGGATTTGCAAGATGCAGGATTTAGAAACATAAAATCAACTGTTGTTGCAGAAGCAATATGGGCAGAAAATCCTTATGATTTAATTCCAGCGGCGGGTGATAATCAAAAATTTTGCATTATAGAAGCAGAAAAATAAATGTGAAATATGTAGTGGTTCGACCACATAGATCAAAAAATCAAAAGGGTTTGAATTTGTGCTCCCTTTCCAATAAATCCAAGTCTTCGGACTTGGATTTTTTTATCTATTAAAATGCCCCGTCATTGACGGGGCATTATTTTATTCATAATCTACAACGTCTATCCAATGCATAAGGAATTCACGTTCGTGTGCATTTCCTTTTGAAAGTTGGCTTGCAGCAACAATGGGTATCCATTTTTGGACATACTGTTTTGCAGTATCTGATTTTTTGCAGTAAATCTCAAGATATTTATCGCCTGCTTCTTTGTTGCCGTTAAGATAGAATAGCAAATATGAGCGTGCAACATCAGCAGAAGCATTACCTTGTGTAGCATGTGCCCAGTCAATTACATACGGTTTTCCCTGAGGAGTAATAATTATGTTTGAAGGGTTAAAGTCACCGTGACAAACCTTTTTATGCTTAGGCATAGCTTCAAGACGTGTGTGAAGTTCGTATCTTGTAGTTGCGTCAAGACCTGTCTCATCAATTTTTCTGTTCATTTTATCCTTGAGCTTATTAAGAAGCGGAGCTTTTTTTGAATGAATTTCCATTTGTAAGTCTACAAACAGATTAAGATACTCATCAAGTTTTGATGGATTGTCTGACATAAGCTTTTCAAGGGTCTCGCCTTCAATATAATCGGATACGATAGCCCACTTTCCGTCATTCATACAAACTTCGTGAACTTTGGGAATTGCAAGTTCTGTTTCTTCAACACGTGATTGATTAAGTGCCTCATTGAGCACATTTGCTTTTGAGATTTCCTCGTTAAAAAGTTTTATGGTTTTATCACCGTCGCGGTATATAACTTTATCGATTCTTTTTGCAATGATGTTATCAAGTTTCATTATTTTTTACCTCCGTAGTATGCATTAAGGTACATTTCTTTGATTTCACTCATAAGAGGATATCTTGGGTTAGCGCCTGTGCACTGATCATCAAATGCCTGCTCTACCATATCATCAAGTCTGTCAAGAAAGTCTTTTTCATCTATACCGTATTCTTTGATAGTCTTTTTAATACCGCATTTTTCTTTTAGTTCATCAAGTGCTTTTATAAGATTTTCCAGTTTATCTTTATCGGTTTTGCCTTTTATACCCAGATAATCTGCAACTTCAGCATAGCGTGCAAGTGTATGAGGATAAGCGTACTGTGAGAATGTACCCATTTTTGCAGGGGCTTCTTCAGCATTAAATCTTATAACTTCATTTATCATAAGTGCATTTGCAACACCGTGAGGGAGGTGATGGAATGCACCGAGCTTGTGAGCCATTGAATGACATATGCCAAGGAATGCATTTGCAAATGCCATACCTGCCATTGTAGCAGCGTTAGCCATTTTTTCTCTAGCCTCAACATCAGTAAGACCGTTATCGTACGCGCGAGGCAGATATTCAAAGACAGTTTTAAGTGATTTTAGGGCAAGTCCGTCAGTATAATCAGTTGCAAGCATAGAAGCATATGCTTCAAGTGCGTGAGTAACAGCATCTATACCAGAAGCTGCTGTAAGACCCTTTGGTGCTGACATATGCAGATCAGTATCAACTATAGCCATATCGGGCATAAGCTCGTAGTCTGCGAGCGGATATTTAACACCTGTAGTTTCATCAGTGATAACTGCAAACGGTGTGACTTCAGAACCTGTACCGGCAGATGTTGGTATAGCAATAAAGTACGCTTTTTCACCCATTTTGGGGAAGGTATAGACACGTTTGCGTATGTCCACAAAACGCATTGCCATATCCATAAAATCAGCATCCGGATGCTCATACATTACCCACATTATCTTAGCGGCATCCATAGCGCTTCCGCCGCCCAGTGCAATAATTGTGTCAGGAGCAAATGCACGCATTTGCTCAGCACCCTTTTTAGCACAGGCAAGTGTTGGATCGGGTTCTACATCAAAGAATGTTGAATGTGTAATTCCCATCTCGTCTAATTTATCGGTAATGGCCTTTGTGTAACCGTTTTGATAAAGGAAATTATCTGTTACAATAAATGCCTTTTTCTTACCAAGTACATTTTTGAGCTCATCAAGAGCAACAGGCAGACAGCCTTTCTTTATATAAACCTTTTCAGGCGCTCTGAACCAAAGCATATTCTCTCTCCTCTCAGCAACTGTTTTGATATTTAAAAGATGCTTAACACCGACATTTTCAGAAACGGAGTTTCCGCCCCATGAACCGCAGCCGAGTGTAAGTGAGGGAGCAAGTTTGAAGTTATAAAGATCACCGATACCGCCCTGTGATGATGGAGTATTTACAAGTATACGACAGGTTTTCATACGGGCCGCAAACTCGTTTAACTTTTCTTTTTCTGTTATAGTGTTAAGATAGATAGATGAAGTATGACCATAACCGCCGTCAGCAATAAGCTGCTCGGCTTTTTCAAATGCATCCTGAATGTTTTGAGATTTGTACATTGCAAGAACCGGTGAAAGTTTTTCGTGTGCAAATTCCTCAGACAGTTCTACGCTTTTTACTTCACCGATAAGTATTTTTGTGGTTTCAGGTACCTTTACACCTGCAAGTGAAGCAATAGTGACCGGTTTCTGTCCGACAATTTTTGCATTAAGTGCACCGTTTATAATAATTGTTTTTCTGACTTTTTCGGTTTCTTCATCATTTAAGAAATAACAGCCGCGTGCTGCAAATTCCTTTTTGACTGCATTGTAAATTTTGCTGTCAACGATAACAGACTGCTCAGAAGCACATATCATACCGTTATCAAAGGTTTTTGAATGAATTATAGAATTAACCGCAAATACAACATCAGCACTTTCATCAATAATGGCAGGTGTGTTACCGGCACCGACACCAAGAGCAGGTGTACCGCTTGAGTATGCGGCTTTTACCATACCCGGTCCGCCTGTTGCGAGAATTATATCCGATTCCTTCATAACCATATTGGTCATATCAAGTGACGGTACATCTATCCATCTGATAATGCCTTCAGGTGCACCTGCTTTTACAGCAGCATTAAGCACAATTTTTGCCGCCGCGATAGTAGAGTTTTTAGCGCGTGGGTGCGGGCTGATAATTATACCGTTTCGTGTCTTAAGTGCAAGAAGGGTTTTAAATATAGCGGTAGATGTGGGGTTTGTGGTGGGAATAACTGCTGCTATAACGCCGATAGGGTCTGCTATCTTTTGTATACCATAAGCCTTATCTTCTTCGATTACGCCGCAAGTTTTGGTATCCTTGTATGCATTATATATATATTCTGCTGCATAGTGGTTTTTAATAACCTTGTCTTCTACAACACCCATACCTGTTTCTTCAACAGCCATTTTTGCAAGTGAAATACGTTCTTTATTAGCAGCACTTGCTGCAGCAAGAAAGATCTTGTCTACCTGCTCCTGTGTGTAGGTTGCAAACTTTTTCTGCGCCTCTTTAAGTTCCTCAAGGGCGATTTCTAAAGTTTCGACACTTTCAACAATTCCAAATTCTTTCATTATTAATAAATCCTCCGGATCATTTTATATTATTTTGTTCTATGGGCTCATCTAACATTCGTGCTTTTAAGTGATTGGATAAAACAGCCAGCGATGAAGCCATATTTTCATTTTGTACAATAACACCGTTTGGTACAGTTAAATTAATCGGCGCAAAGTTCCAGATCGCAAGTATTCCGTTGTCTGTAAGTGTGTCGCATACGTTTTGTGCTGAACAAGCCGGAACAGTTATTACAGCAATTTTGATGCTGTACTTGCTTATGACTTCCGGCAACTTATCAATTCCGAAAATCTTTTTACCGTCAATCTCACTTTCCTGTAGGTCAAAGGATGCCACAATGTTTAGTCCGTATTGCTCAAATCCTTTATACTGTAAAAGCGCGCGTCCAAGATTACCGGCACCTACAAGTATTGCATCGTTGACATTATTGCGACCAAGGCAATCACTGAGCCCCATTATCAGTTCATCAACAGGAAAGCCTTTTCGCGGTATGCCTTTGACACGGCAGGCTATTGCCAGATCTTTTCTGACCTGAACTTCATTAAGATTAAGCGCACGTGCTATTGTGGCAGACGAGATATACCCGTCCATATTCGAATTTTCGGTAACAAGATAATTGAAATAATAGGGAAGCCGTTTTAGTGTTTTTGTTGATATTCCCTGTATTTTCATTTATATCGTTCCTCTTTTATCGATATGATTTTATTTATTATAGCATAAATTTTTATAATTTTCAATATATTATTGACAACATTTTGATTATTTTATAGACTTAAGTTGAGGTGATATTTATGAACTACATAAGTGCAACAAATGATTTTAACACATATGATAAGCATGTACCTCTTCCTCTTATGAGAAGAACTTTTGAAATCAGTGAAAAACCTTATAAGGTTTTGCTTGAAATTGGTTCGCTTGGATACTACGAAGCTCACATAAACGGCATAAATGTAACAAAAGGTGAAATGGCGCCATATAGAAGTTCACCATATGATTATGTGTATTTTGATAAGTATGATATAACCGAATGTATAAACATTGGCAAAAATGTACTGGGTGTAATACTAGGAAACGGTTTGCAGAATTCTGTTGAGACTACTTGGAATTTTGACAAACTACCTTGGCGCAGTTCACCTGCAGTTAGTTTTGAGATAACTGTTTTGTATGAAGACAGGCAAGATAAAATCATATCAGATGAAAAAACAGTTTGTGCTGACTCGCCTATAATTTTTAATGATTTTCACTATGGTGAGCATTATGATGCACGTCTTGAAATTGACGGTTGGGATGTTGCAGAGTTTGATGACAGTTGCTGGTCTGCTGCGATCTTACGAAAAAAACCTGTCGGTGAAAAACAATATTGTGATGTAGAACCTATAACAGCACAGTTTGAAATTAAACCTGTAGATATTTTTGAATATGAAGATGGTTTTGTTTATGATTTTGGTATAAATCATGCCGGCCTTACACGTCTTTGTATAAACGGCGAACGCGGACAGAAAATTACAACCTGTCATTTTGAAGTTTTACTTGAAAATAAACAGGTATATACAAAAAATCTACAGTTTCATCCGGATAAAAGGATACAGGAAGATGTGTATATTTGTAAGGGAGGGGAACAAGAAATACATACTCCTCGTTTTACTTATCACGGTTTCAGGTATGTTTTAGTAAAAGGAATTACAAAAAAGCAGGCAACAAAGGACCTTTTGACGTTTGTTGTAATGCATTCAGATCTTGAAAGCAGGGGGCATTTTGAGTGTGACAATGAAGTGATAAATAAACTTCAAGAAATAACAGTGCGCTCTGATTATTCAAATTTTCATTATTTCCCTACAGATTGTCCTCATCGTGAGAAAAACGGTTGGACTGCAGATGCTGCGCTTTCTTCAGAACAACTTCTTATGAATATGTCTGCCGAGAAAAGTTTTACACAGTGGCTTCATAATATATATAAAAATGTAACAGATAAAGGTGCACTCCCCGGTATAATTCCTACGGGCGGTTGGGGCTTTGATTGGGGAAACGGTCCTGCTTGGGATCAGGTTATTGTTACAATCCCTTATTATACTTATAAGTATACCGGTAATACAGATATCTTTAAGGGTATAGAAAAACCGCTTATGAAATATATTCTGTACACCAAAACACGACTTAATGAAAAAGGTCTTATAGCAATTGGTCTTGGTGATTGGTGTCAGACCGGAAGATCCTCCGGTGCTCCGACAACGCCGCTTGAAGTAACTGATTCAATAATGTTAAAGGATATTGCGGATAAGGCTGCATTTATTTATGATATATTAGATCTTGAAGATTATAAGGATGTTTGTACCGAGTATTCAAAACAACTTAAAGATGCCATACGTGCACATTTGATTGATTTTGAAAAAATGACTGTTAAATGTAACACCCAGACCGGTCAGGCAATGGCCATGTTTTATGGTATTTTCAATGCAGATGAAATGGAAAAAGCAACAGCGCGGCTTGTAAGACTTATAAAAGATGATGATACTCATATGAATGTTGGTGTACTGGGTGGTAGAGTATTATTTCGTGTGCTTTCGGATAATGGTGAGCATGAACTTGCATACCGTTTAATAACACGTCGTGATTATCCTTCATATGCCAATTTACTGGAGCAAGGCGCTACAACATTGTGGGAAAATTTCCGTCCGGAAAAAAGTATGAATATATCTTCGCGTAATCATCATTTCTGGGGTGATATTTCGGCTTGGTTTTACACTTATATTGGCGGATTAAGAATTAATCCTACAGCCAGAGATATAAATAATGTGAACATTGCCCCTGTTTTTTTAAAAAATTTGAATTATGCCAAAGCTTCGCATATCTTGCCTGCAGGTGAGGTTTTGTGTGAATGGAAAAGAAATGAAAACAATATTTCCGTAAAAATTAAAGTACCGGAAGGTGTTTGGGGAAAAGTAATTTTACCAACAGGTATATGTGAATTGAAAAGTGGAGAATGGACGGTATGAAAATTGTGAAACTGACTCCTGCCTTTAAAGAATATATATGGGGCGGGACACGGCTTAAAACTGAATATAACAAAAAAACCGAACTTGAAACAGTTGCTGAAAGTTGGGAACTCTCAGCACATAAGGACGGTGAAAGTACAGTAGACGGAATACCGTTTTCACAGTATGTCACCCCTGAAATGCTTGGAAAAAACGCACATCGTTTCGAGTATTTTCCGATACTGATAAAATTCATTGACGCAAAGGATAATTTATCTGTTCAGGTTCATCCTGACGATAATTTTGCTCTTGAAAATGAGGGTGAGTACGGAAAAACAGAAATGTGGTATATAATGGACTGTGATAAAGACTCATTTCTTTATTACGGTTTTAAACGTACGGTTACAAAGTCCGAGTACAAAGCCGCGATAGAAAACGGAACTCTTTGTGAACTTCTTAATGCAGTGCCTGTAAAAAAAGGTGACGTATTCTTTATCCCTGCAGGCACAGTTCACGCAATCGGTAAGGGTATACTTATCTGTGAAATACAGCAGAATTCAAACACAACATACCGTGTTTACGATTATAACAGACGTGATAAAGACGGCAACACGCGTCCGCTTCATATTGAAAAGGCTCTAGAAGTATCGACTCTTAAAAAATCACCCGAAATAAACAGAGTAGGTAATATACTTGCAGAGTGCGAATATTTCAAGGTACAAAAGCTTACCGTATCGGAAAAAGCGGATGTCAAGGTAAATACAGACAGTTTTATGTCGCTTATTATTATAAGCGGAAACGGAACTGTTGATGGAATACCTGTAACAAAGGGTGACAGTCTGTTTGCGCCTGCCGGAAACGGTACAATTAATGTTTTGGGCGATCTGGAAATAATTATATCTACAATAGGAGGATAAAATATGTACATAGGAATTGATTTAGGCGGCACAAACATTGCCGCAGGACTCGTGACTGAGGAAGGAAAAATTATTTGCAAATCAAGCATTCCCACAGGTAAGGAACGTGATGCATCGGAGATTATAAAGGATATGGCTATGCTTGCCAAACAAGTGGTTGCTGACGGTGGCTGTGAGTTATCAGATATAAAGGCTGTAGGTATTGGAAGCCCCGGTACAATTGATACGGCACGCGGTGTTGTTGTATATGCAAACAATATAAAAATGGAAAATACACCTGTAGCAGAAGAATTCAGAAAACATTTTGACGTTCCTGTTCATCTTGAAAATGATGCGAACGCCGCAGCTTATGGTGAGTATATCGCAAGCGGTGCTAATGTTTCAAGTTATATATTTATGACGCTTGGTACAGGTGTCGGCGGCGGTATCATACTTGACGGTAAAATATACCGCGGTTTTAACTTTGCAGGTGGAGAAATTGGTCATACCACAATTATTGTTGACGGAAATAAATGTACTTGCGGAAAACTTGGCTGTTTTGAAACTTATGCTTCGGTTACAGCACTAATTAGTCAGACAGAAGCAAAAATGAAAGAGTGTCCCAACAGCATTATGCATAAGTGGGTACAGGAAAACGGTAAAGTATCCGGCAGAACTGCTTTTGAATGTGCAAAGCAAGGTGATAAAGCAGCAATAGAGGTGCGTGATACATATATCAAGTATGTTGCCGAGGGGACATCTAATATTATTAATATTTTCCAGCCCGAAATGTATGTTATTGGCGGCGGTATAAGCCGCGAGGGCGATGTTATTTTAAAACCGCTTACAGAGTTTGTACGCAAAAACGATTATAATAAATATATGCCTGAAACAAAAATAAGTATTGCAAAACTGTTTGGCGATGCAGGTATAGTCGGTGCGGCGATGGCGGCAAAAAATCTTTAAAAAAAACGGATTTCATTTTTATGAAATCCGTTTTTAATTGTCTTTGATACTGACTGCTCATATTATACCTCTTTGATAACAAATTTATAAAAATCTACTGCAGAGGGTAAACAATCAATATCAACATTTTCATCAATTCCGTGAACGCTTCCAAACTGTTGTTTGTTGATATTAAACGGTACAAAACGTATACAGTTATCACATATACTGTTAAAAAATCTGCAGTCGCTGGCACCTGTCATTATATATGGAATAGGAGTAAACTCAGGGAAAATACTATTAACTGCTTTTTCGATAAATTTAAACTGCTCACTGTTATAATCAGTAAGTCCCGATTCGACACCGCCTTCAATTACTTGTGTTTCAATACCATATTTTTTTGCAAGTTCGGTAATGGCTTTTACGCTTTCGTCACGGCCTTGATGATGTGAATAGCGCATATTACCTATAACCCACGCTTCCTGAGGCAGTACGTTTGCACCGTCTGAACCTTTGCACATTGTAAATGCCAAAGTAGTTCTTAAAAGTGCTGCTGCCGCAGGTGAAACAGAAGGCATTATTTTTGTTAACAACGGTTTGAATAAACGTACATTGCCACATGCAAGTTTCATAATACCGCTCATTTTAGGTGCAAATCGTGAAAGCATCTCCTGAATGGTCGGAGACATCTTTGTTTCAAATACTGACGATTTTTCCGCTTCCACAATAAATCTTGACAGCCTTGACAGAGGTGTATTTTTACCGGGCGTTGATGCGTGACCGCCCAGAGATTTTGCTGTGAATTTCAAATCGACATAACCTTTTTCACCTACGCCTATCATAGCAAAAGTGCCGTGTGCACCACCGATTGGGTCGTAAAGTATCATACCGCCTTCGTCAAGCACCATATAAAAATGTATCCCGCGATCTTTTAATATTTTAGTAATTGCAGCCGCGCCTGCACCGCCGATTTCTTCTGTACAGGTTGATACAAAGTATATATCTCTTTTTGGCACAAATCCCTCACCTACAAGTTCATTTGCAGCCTGAAGCATCATACAAAGACCGCCCTTTGTATCAAGCGTACCTCGTCCCCATACCTTGCCGTCTGCTATCTTACCGGAAAAGGGTGGATATTTCCAATCACCACTTGCCTCAACAACATCATGATGGTTCATTAACAATACAGGATCAAGACTGTTGTCACTGCCATTCCATTTAAGTAGCAGACTGCCGTCGATTACTTCGCAATCTACCGATTTGAACAGATCGGGAAATTCATTTTTTAAAACTTTATGGAATTCTAAAAATTTTGTAATATCATTATCACCTGATACAGATACAGTTTCTGATTGTATAAGTGCTGATAATGTTTTGGCATATTTAATAGCACGGTTATCAGTCATTTACTTGTCTCCAAACAATTATTTTATTAAGTATATCATAACTGTTTTATAAAATAAAGAGAATTATACTATAATTTCGCAAGCAATTTTCTCGCCTGAATTGCCAGCAGGCTGAGTTGTAAAATCGGCGTATTGAGTTTGTCTTAATCAACGATTTGGGGCATTCTTACAATTCTTTTATCGGTAAATACATCTGTTTCATCAGTGCTTGTGGTGGAAAATTCCGATATAACAGCACCGTCCGGACCACCTTGGAACCAATGCTTTGTTTCGGGCATAATAGTGTACTGCTGACCTGCTTGTAAAATTATTTCATGATATACAGTTGTGTCTGTATCAGCAAGATTTGCTTTTATAGAATTTTTATCACCTTCGCCTTCAACATACAGGTATACTTTACCGTAACGGCAACGAAAGGTTTCTTCTTTGCCCATTCTGCCATTTCCGGCAATATGCATATGTTCAGGACAAGTTTGATAGGGTAACAGTACCATTTCTTTAGCACACACTCTGTCAGTATTTATGTATACAATTATTTCAAGGCCTATCTTATCTATCATATCAAGTCCGAAATCAGCCACCTCAATATTGTCTTTTTCTTCTTCTGTTAAAACAATTCCGGCTTTTTTATAATATTCGAGTGCCTTATTTGATATTTTTTTATATATTTCTTTTTTCATAGCGTTATCCTTTTAAAAATACTTTTATGCCGACTATTGAATATGCATCGGTTTGAACAAATACTTTATTGCCTGAGAACTGAACAGTTGCAGGTATTTCATTGCCTAATAGATCAATTGCCACAGCACTTTCTATGTTATTGTTAAAACTGATTGTCAGGGTATCTTTTTTGCCTTCTGATTCATATAATCTAAGCAATATACCGCCGTCAATTGTTGGTTTTATTGCAGAAATTACCGCATTTTGAGCATCTGCGCATAGAAGGCTGTTTGACATAGGCAGTGTACCTTTATGACTATTTGATGGCTGATAGAACATTGGGTTATCCAGTGTAATTGCAAGCTTCTCGGCTTTGGTTTTATTTGCATCGCAAACGCCGAGCCAAATATTAATAGTATGATTTCCTATTTCGGGATAATGGTCAGGACGTGTTGAACTGTTAATAAGTGTTAATGCGAGCGTGTTGTCCGTTCCTCTGTAACCGTATTTGCAGTCACTTATAAGTATAGTTCCTTTGTTTTTATCATTAATTGCCATACCATATTTAAGAGCAGGGACATCATTTGCCACACTGTTTCGTATTACGGTACCGGCCGGTATATCATACATAAATTTATCTGTATTATAAGCAACAGGGACACGGTAATCAAGTACAGGTATATTATCAGAACCGATACCGTGTGCGTGCCATTTTATTTTTGCCAAAATGTTTACTGCCGAAGAATTTTTATTAAGACTATAAACTATATCTATTTGAGATCCGTTCACTTCGTATGTTGCTCTTACACTTTGACATAGGTTTCCGTTTAAAACACGTTTTAACTCTAAACAACGGCAAACAGGGGTACTTTTAATGTATCTGCCTATATTCCATGCATCAGAAGTTTTACATTCGGTTTCAATATATGTAAAGCCGGCACCAATGTCTTTTGAAATGTACTCATCGTTTGTTTTTTTATCAATTAATGATATGATACGTCCGGTTGAACTGTCTATTACTGCTCGTATCAGTTCATTTTCCAATACAAAATTATCAAATACGCTGGCAGTTCTGTTTTTCATATATGCATCATCCTGTAGATAAACCGGATAATTTTCAAATTCACTTTCTTTGAGTACAACAGTTGTGTAACCCATAGCCGGTACTTTTACTTCGCACAAAACACGTATAAACCTATGGTCCCAATAGTTTTGATTTTTAGTATCTACTATTTGGAATGGAATAGCATTTCCATTAAAGTCTTGGATAGTTAATCGTTTAATATCCCCCATCCAATCCCATACAGTAAGTTCTGTGATTTCAGTTCTTTCAAACGCAAGTGTATTAAAAATATGAAAAATACGTGTTTTTCCGCTTCCGCGTTCGGTACTGGGTACACCTATGAAATCCTTAAGACCGTATCCTACACCGGCGCCCTCGGACTGACTGTTATAGGCATCAATATCAACAGGTATGCTTGAAGTATCAATATTAAGACCTATGCTACGCATGGAATTTTGTATTTGTGTATTTGTATCAGCAGATGCAGTCTGATATAGCGCCATTGCGTGTTCTCTGCTTTCAGGAACGCAGGAACCTGTAATTATATCGTGGAAATGGGTAAACAGTACATTTTGCCAAGCTTTTATAAGACGGTCATGTGCATAGCGGTATCCTGTAAGTTGTCCTGCAATCACACTCATACTCTCAGCATTATAAAGCGATGTCTCAAGACCGTTCTCTATAGATAATAAAATTAATATTTCATGGGATTCCT
>JAZUOQ010000078.1:0-15759 GCA_045604775.1 Eubacteriales bacterium | reverse complement strand
GCACCTGTTGCAGTATAACCTTTGATTATAATGTGTTTAACAAGTGTTGAATCGAGGTCTGCAGGAATTCCCCAAACAGTACCCTCACCTACAAGTGTTAGTGTTCCCGTTTCAGCATCAAATGCCGTATCTTCTTCAGGTTCTGATATCGCTGTTGTATTTATACCAAATGTAAACGAACCTGTAAGGAAAGGATCATCATAGAACAGATTTATATAATATGTTTCATTAGCATTAAGTTCAAGTTCTATGCTATATGAGTTGTTTGACGCGGAATTAATTTCAGTGTTTGTGCTGTCAGTGATTATATTACAAATATAGTTATTTGCATCAAAATCAAAACTGTAAATTCCGGTTTTATCAGAAATGAATTTATATATTACATTCTCACCTGCATCTGAAATGTTAACAGTATTTGTCTTATTTTCGGTTACTGCAATTGCTTCCGATACAACAACTGTAATCTGATCAGTAAGTCCATTTTCAGTAGTAACTGAAACAGTTGCTGTGCCGGGTGAAACAAATCTTGCAAAATTATCATACATCTGTACTACTGATTCATCACTTGAAGACCAATACAAATTTTCATTAACACATTCATTGGGTAAAAGGCTGGCAAAGAACCAATGAGTTTCGCCCTCGTAAACTGTAAGTTCATCACCATCGTTAATGTTAACCGATGTTGCGTTTTCAAGTTTCACGGGTAAGATTGTAACATAATCACTACCCTCACCATCCTCAAGCGCTACACGAATATAATATGTTTTGTTTGCTTCAACTTCCATATCTAAACTGAAGTTGTAGCCGGAATCACCACTTATTCCATGCAAATCAACATACGTAAAAGTGTCAGAAGAAAAATTAAATCTGTAAACACCACTCTCTTTCGGGGTAAATGTATAATCAATTTTACCACCGCGCTCAATCATACCCATATTTTCGGTACCCGGCATAATGAAAGGTAATTGAGTAACAGTATAATTAAAATCAGCGTTTATAATACTATCGTTTCCGATATATATTCCAATTTCATTCCAATCAAAAGGCAGACCGTTATAATTTACAGTTTCAAGTGTATATATATCATCAAACGCTCTCCAACCAATATATATCATAGTAGAAGGAATAGTTACACTTTTTAACTGTGTACCACTGAAGGCACCGTCATAGATATGAGTTACATTTTCGGGAATAACAACACTTGTTATGTTTGCACTATCAAATGACCACTCACCTATTGCTGTTACCGGATAACCCATAAAATATTCAGGTATTACAACATCTGTATCGTTTCCGTTATAATAGGTAATTGTCACTTTGGAATCAGAAATGACATATTCCCATAAAGCAGTATCACATTCTGTGCAAAAATCATTAACGAAATTATGATTGAGCGGTTCTATCTCCTCGCCGTGTTCAATAATTTCATAACAAACTTTACAGCGTACATCACCGGTATATCCATTAGAATTACACGTAGCAGAACGAGCATAGACTAGTTCAGTATCTGTATGTGTACAATCTTCATAATATACCTCTATTTTTTCTACTGCAAAACCATAATAATTTACACTACCGTCACTTGTAAGACCTATACTTACGGTATCTGAATTAACAACAATACGCTGTGATGCAAGTGAAGACTCCGTGTAACTACCAATACAATTACCATCACCGTCATAGATGTTTATATAATCATAATTACTCTCTACATAAGTTTGCTCACTGAATGTAATTGCAATAAATTTTGCACCCTCTTTTGTATAAGTCCACAAGATATCACTATAATCATCATAAGGGTGATTAGACTCAATACACTCATCTTCTGGTTTTGAACAATTAACACAGACTCCATCTATAATGTTGTGTCCAAATGATGAAACGTAATCCAATTTTTCTTCATGGTCACACACTGAGCATTTATTAAGTGTATAGCCCCTGCTTGTACAGGTAGGTGATACTACAGTTTCCGTATAACTATGACCGTATGGCATAACATAATTAATTGTATATGTTTGTCCGCAAACATTACATAAATATATATCATATCCATCATTTGTACAGGTAGGTTCAACTGTCTTAACATATTCACCGATATGTGAAATCTCATTTACAAAATTGTCAAAATATTCGGTATTGCAGACATCACATAGAAATACATCATAACCATCACTTGTACATGTGGGAGCAACGGTTTTTATAAATGTACCATTATGATCAGCCAAATTTATATTCAATATTTTCTGATCAGCGCACACAGAACAGGTATATGTAATCGCACCATCATTTAAACATGTCGGTTCAGTTGTTATTTCATAAGAAATTTCATCACCCTGAGTTTCATTGTGACGTGTAGCGTCAATTAAATAATAATTACCCTCGTCATAAATACTAATATTGTTCCATTCTTCCTCAGTACCTTTAAACAAAACGTGCCATAAATTGCTATTTGAAGAAAACGCATTATCCCCAACATATTCAAGGCTGTTCGGTAATACAATGCTTAAAAGAGAAATACACTCGTAAAAAGCATAAGGTTCTATTTTTGTTACACCATCCGGAATAACCATATGTTCAAGTGCCGAACAGTATTCAAAAACACTCTCTGATATTGTTTTAAGGTTCTTTGAAAGTGTAACATCTTTCAAAGAATGACACTCATTAAAAGCCAAGCCTTTTATAGATAAAACACTGTCAGGAATAATAATACTTTCAAGTGAAGAGCAATATGAAAACGCATTTTCACCAATACTTATTAAACCATTTGGTAAATTAACAGTTTCAAGTTCTTCGCAGTGATTAAATATACCATTTTCCAGTTTTGAAATACCAACCGGAATATCAATTTCTTTCAGTGCATGACAACCGGAAAAAGCCCACTCACCAATTAATTTAATATTATCAGGAAGTTCAATATTTTTAAGGGATGTACAATAACTAAAAGCACTGTAACCTATACTTGTAAGTGTGTCAGGTAGTTTGACACTTGTAAGTGAGGAACAACCATAAAAAGCTTGACTGCCAATATTTAACACACCTTCAGGTATTGTAACACTGGTAATATTATCATTGTAAAAAGCATCGCTATCAATACCTACAACTTGAACACCTTCAATTATTTGTGGAAATACGATATCTGTTTCACTACCGGTATAATCGCTTATATAAATACCATCATTATTAATGTAATATTGCCATACATTTTCTACGCCACATACCGTGCAAATACCATTTTCGAAACTGTGACCTACTCCACTGTAACCATCATAGTTATATACATATTCTTCGCAGTTTTGACATATGTACTTTCTTATTGTTCCAAAACTACACGTGTTAAAAACATCTATCTCATTATCATAAGTATGACCGTGACAACCTATGTAGTTATCATTATAATTAATTCCGCAAATATCACATACATATATACTGTAACCTTCAGTCGTACAAGTAGGATCAATATTATTTATAAGTTTACCACTATGCTGTGCTGTAGGAGTATATTGTGTATGTTCCTCGTCGCATATTGAACAGGAATATATATTGATACCTTGTTCACTACAGGTAGGTTGCTTTTCTACAGTACACGAAATTTCACTTCCGTCAGCTTCAAAATGAACAGTACTTTCAGTAAGAAAAGAATTATATAACTCAATAGCTATATTATTCCATTCATCTTGTGTACCTTGATATAGAATGTGCCATAATCCATAGCAACTTTCAAAAGCAGCTTCAGCAATGAGTACCAAACTATCAGGTATAATAACAGTTGTTAAATTTGAACATTCATTAAATGCACCATATCCGATATCAATAACGCCATCGGGCACTGATATATCAGAAAGAGAATTACAACTATAAAAAGCATTTTCACCAATACTGCTCAAACCGGACGGTAGAGATATATCCGTCAGTGAATTGCAATCATAAAATAAGCCATCTGAAATAACTGTAATATTTTCAGAAAGTGTTATATTTTTTAATGAACTGCAATATTGAAATGCATATTCACCAATGCTTTTTACACTATTTGCAATCGTTACGCTTTCAAGTGATTTACAATTATTAAATACACTATTTCCGATAATTGCTACGCCATCAGGAATATCAATACTTTTTAGAGATGAACAGTTTTCAAATGCCCAACCACCAATAGATGTAACACTTTCGGGAATTGTTATATCAGTTAATGATTGGCAGTTTAAAAAAGCCCATCTTCTAATACTTATAACACTATCAGGAATTGTTATGCTTGTAAGTGAATTACAATTAGCGAAAGCGTATTTACCGATACTTGTAACACCATTTTCAATTACAATATTTACAATGTCACTTACAAATGAGTACCACGGAATATATGAAGCATCATAAAAATCTGCCATTGTACCGGTACCGGAAATTGTAAGCGTGCTTGCTTCAGCATCATACGACCAATTGACATTATCACCGCAAGTACCACTTTGTGTTTCAGCAGAAACTGATACTGTGATACAGGATACCAGCATTAATATTGCAAGTATTATACTAATTAGTCTTTTCATCGGAGTTTCCTTTCATATAACTATAATTATATAATTCATTTTAATTATTATTCATTCAATTGTCAACACCTGTATACTTATTATTTTACAGAGGTATATAGTTAATAAGGGCGGTTTTATACAAACCGCCCTTATTTATTCAGTTTTTACCGGTTCTTTGCCCTCGACAAATGCTTTGGTAATGACTACTTTTTTTACATTATCCATTGATGGAACATCAAACATAACGCTTTGCATTGTCTTTTCTATAATGGCACGAAGACCCCTGGCACCTGTTTTATTAGCAATTGTCATACGCGCTATTTCATATAGTGCTTCATCCTCAAACTCAAGTTCAACATCGTCATAACCAAACAATTTTTTATACTGCTTTATAATAGCGTTTTTTGGTTCAGTCAATATACGAAGCATTGCGGTATCATCCAATTCATCAAGCGAAACAAGAACAGGAAGTCTGCCGACTATTTCGGGGATAAGACCATATTTTACAATATCGTAACTCTCAACATTTTTATAAAGCTCACTTAAAGATTTTTTACCATTGGAGAGTTCTGAGCCAAAGCCCATACCTCCGCTGCCTTTTAAGCGCTTTTCGATATTTTTCTGGATGCCGTCAAATGATCCACCGCATATAAATAGGATATTTTTTGTATCAATATGAATAAATTCCTGATTGGGATGTTTTCTGCCGCCCTGCGGAGGAACATTGGAAACGGTACCTTCAAGTATTTTAAGAAGTGCCTGCTGAACACCCTCACCGCTTACATCACGTGTGATAGACATATTCTCGCTTTTACGCGATATTTTATCTATCTCATCGATATATATAATACCTTTTTCAGCTCGTTCTATGTTAAAATCAGCGGCTTGGATAAGCTTTAAAAGAATGTTCTCAACATCCTCACCGACATAGCCTGCCTCTGTAAGCGTTGTCGCATCAGCGATAGCAAACGGAACACCCAAAATCTTAGCAAGAGTTTGTGCAAGGTAGGTTTTGCCACTGCCTGTAGGTCCGATCAGCAGGATATTGCTTTTTTGTATTTCCACACCGTCATCGGTATCGTCAAGATTCATAATACGTTTGTAGTGGTTATAGACCGCAACGCTCAAAGCGATTTTGGCGCGGTCCTGACCAACAACATACTCATCAAGATACTCTTTTATCTCATGCGGAGTATACAACTTGATATCATCAAAAAATTCACCATCCTCGGCAATATCCTCTTCAAGCGGAGGTATACCGAGCATTTGTGAACAGAGTTCAACACATTCACTACAAATGAATGCATTCTTACCTGCAATCATTTTTTCAGCAACCGTTTCAGGTCTGCCGCAGAAAGAGCAACGATGTATTAAATTATCCTTGTTTTCTGACATTTTTACCTCGTTTTAATAACCTTATCGATAAGACCGTATGCCTGCGCTTCATCAGCTGACATAAAGTTGTCACGTTCTGTATCACGCTCAATCACCTCAAGAGGTTTGCCGGTTGCTTCTGCAAGCATTGTATTGAGTTTTTTCTTCATTTTTATGATACGTTCAGCGTGGATCTGGATATCAGTCGCCTGACCCTGTGTACCGCCAAGCGGCTGATGGATCATAATCTCACTGTTAGGAAGTGCAAAACGCTTTCCCTTGGTGCCGGCCGATAAAAGAAAAGCACCCATACTTGCAGCCATACCGATACATATTGTAGATACATCACATTTGATGTATTTCATTGTATCATATATAGCCATACCGGCAGTGATAGAGCCACCCGGAGAATTGATATAGAAACTGATATCCTTTTCACTGTCCTGCGCTTCAAGGTAAAGAAGCTGTGCAACAACAAGGCTTGCTGTTACATCGTTAACTTCCTCAGACAAAAACACAATACGGTCCTGTAAGAGTCTTGAATAAATATCGTAGGAACGTTCCCCCCTGCCTGTCTGTTCAACTACCATAGGTACTAAGCTCATAGTATCCAAATCCTTTCAAGAGTAATAATTATTCTGCGGACTTATCTTCGTCCTTCTTTGCGGTTGTTTTCTTTGCGGTTGTTTTCTTTGCAGCGGTTTTCTTTGCAGCAGCCTTTTCCTCAGTTACTTCTGCGTTATTCTTGATAAGTTCAACTGCTTTACCAACTGCAACATCAGCAGAAATTTCACTTGAAGGAATATACATTTTAACCTGTTCAATATCCATCTTATAAGTGTCTGCTATAAGTTTGTACTCAGCATCGATATCTTCATCTGATATCACAATATTCTCAAGCTCAACTACTTTTTCAAGAGCAAGACGTGTTTTAACCTGCTTTTCTGCCTCAGGTGCATAGTTTGCCTTGAATGCATCAAGATCGGTACCCATATACTGAATATAAGTTTTAAGATCAAGTCCCGAACCTGCAAGTCTCTGCTCAAACTCACCCATCATCTGATCTACTTTACGATCGATCATAACCTGTGGAATTTCTACCTCGGTATTTTTAAGAAGCTCATCAATAATCGCGGTTTCCATTTCGGAATTGGAACGATTTTCATTCTGCTCTTTAAGTTTTTTCTTTATGTCTGACTTGAGTTGTGTAAGAGTATCAAATTCACTTACATCCTTTGCAAACTCGTCATCAAGTTCAGGAAGCTGAATTTCTTTAACTGCATTTACCTTTACCTTGAATACTGCAGCCTTACCTTTGAGTTCTTCTGCATGATACTCTTTGGGGAAGGTTACATTAACATCACATTCTTCACCGGCAGTCTTACCAACCAACTGATCCTCAAAACCAGGGATAAAAGTGTTTGAGCCAAGGCTTAAATCATAACCTTCAGCAGCGCCGCCGTCGAAGGCAACACCATCAACTGAACCAAGATAATCAATATTAACTGTATCACCGGTAGCTGCTGCACGCTCAACATCAACAATGCGCTGATTCTGCTTACGGAGTGTTTCAAGTTCTGCCTTAACCATTGTTTCCGTTACATTATAGACAGTTTTAGTAACTTTTATGCCTTTATAATCTTTAACTTCAACCTCAGGCTTAACAGTAACGATTGCTTTAAATTCAAATCCTTCAGAATCTACTGCTGTAATTTCTACTTCAGGATTGTCTACGGGATTGATTTTTGCTTCAGCTACTGCTGCTTCATAAGCCGCGGGATAAAGTGCATTAATAGCCTCATCATAAAATACTCCCTCACCATAAAGTTTCTCAACCATTTTTCTGGGTGCCTTACCTTTACGGAATCCAGGAACAGACATCTTTGAAAGATTCTTTTTGAAAGCGTTATCAACCGCTTTCTTAAACTCATCGCCCTTTACTTCAACAACGAGTTCGACTGTGTTTTTGTCAGTCTTTTTGTTTTCCTTTAAATTCATTGTATGTATACCTCCAAAATAGTTACATATTACTTTACTCAGTCTAACTGATATATTTTATATTTTTACAGGCAAAAAGTCAATAGAATCGGCAGAAACAAGGTAGAAGTTTATGCCGAAAAACTCACCTTTTTTGGCGTTTTTGATAGAAGCGGCGTGAAGATGTCCGTAAAAACACCTTTTTACACCGTATTTTTGCATTAATTCTATAAATGGCTGTGACGTATAATTATCATATAAGGGCGGATAATGGAATACAGCTATTTTTTCAATATCATCCGGTGCGCTTTGAAAAGAGCGTTCAAGTCTGCCCGCCTCGCGTGCTATTATCTTACGGTCACTGTCCTTACTGTCAGAAGTTTCAGGAGTCCAACCGCGTGTACCGCAAACAGCAATACCGTCTACGGTATAACTATTGTTATAAATAAATTTTACAGAGTGAACACCGTTTTCATTTAAGAACTTGGTCATTTTAGTAACTGTATCCCACCAGTAGTCATGATTACCTTTTAGAATAAGTTTAGTACCGTTAAGTCTATCAAGCAGTTTAAAGTCAGCAAGTGAATCAAAAAGTGACATTCCCCAAGAAATATCACCGGCAAGAATAACGGTATCATCAGGTTTTACAGTGTTTTGCCACTGTGAAATAAGCTTCTCGGTATAGTTATGCCAAGCACCACCAAATATATCCATCGGCTTGTCCACGCTCTCAGAAAGGTGAAGATCACCTATTATAAATAGTGCCAAAAAAACCTCCATAAATTTCCAGTATTTTTTGCAGATCGCGGTTTAAAATAACAAGTGAAAGGAGCTGTTAATAAAATGGATGAAAAGCATATGAATAAAGGCGTTGTCTGTGAAGTAACAAACTGTTATTATCATTCCACAGGCGACGGATGCATGGCTGAGAAAATCGAAGTATGCAACTGTAAATCCTGCGGTGAAAAGAACGAAACCTTCTGTTCCACCTACCGCGAAAAGTGTTAGTTCCTTTAAATCGGGCGTGATAATTCACGCCCGATAATTAATTATAATCCTAAAAATTCATATACTTTTTGGATCATTTGATCCTTTTCACAATAATCGTTAAAACGACTTTCTTTATCCTTAAGTGTTTTTAAAGAGTAAGGTATCTCTACGCCGGAGATTTTGTTTAAAAGTTCAAAAAGTTCAAACTCATTATCAACATCCGGAGTTTCAGATATACCTTCAATTACACTTGCAGGGAATTTATACGGACTGGCGGTTGACAGAATGACCTTTTTGTTTTCAGTCTTTGTTTCCTTTGCAACAGAGTATGCAACTGCTGTATGAGGGTCCATTACATAATTATACTTTTCATAAGAGTCTTTTATCGCCTTAACAGTTGCTTTCTCATCAGCATATCCTGCTTCAAATTCAGCTTTTATTTTTGCAAGAAGATCGGTGTCAACTGTATATTTGCCGTTTGTATTGAGTTGTGTCATATAACCTGATGTTTTTTTGTCATCATAATCTGACATTATAAACAATAGACGCTCAAGGTTACTGGAAATGAGTATATCCATTGACGGTGATATCGTGGTATAAAACTCACGATTTTTATTATAGGTACCTGTTTTTATAAAGTCAGTTAGAACATTATTACGGTTGGATGCGCAAACAAATTTACCTGCGGGAAGTCCCATTTTCTTTGCAATAAAACCTGCTAGGATATCACCGAAATTACCCGTAGGTACAACAAAATCAAGTTTATCGCCGTAAGTTATCTCGCCGTTTTTAACAAGATCTGCGTAAGCAGAGAAATAGTAAACAATCTGCGGAACAAGCCTGCCCCAGTTGATAGAGTTAGCACTGGAAAAGACATAACCACCATTTTGCAGTTTTTCTGCAACAGCTTTATCTGAAAATATCTTTTTTACGCCGTTTTGACAATCGTCAAAGTTTCCTATTATGCTCATAACGCCTGTGTTATCACCAGACTGTGAAGTCATCTGCTTTTTCTGAACCTCACTAACACCGTCTTTGGGATAAAACACAAGTATCTTAGTACCTTCAACATCGCAAAAGCCTTCAAGAGCTGCTTTGCCGGTATCCCCCGAGGTTGCAACAAGAATTACAACCGTTCTCTCCTCGCCCTTTTTACGCATAGCAGTTGTAAGCAAATACGGAAGTATTTGAAGTGCCATATCTTTAAAAGCGCAGGTTGGTCCGTGCCACAGTTCCAACACATAGTTGTTATCATCAAGCTTTGTAACCGGTGTAGGCGCAGGTCCACCGAACTTTACATCAGCATATGCACCGTTTATACAATAATCAAGTTCTGTATCTGTATAATCTGTTAAAAATTTAGACAGAACAAGTTTTGCACGTGCTCTGTAATTCATATCCGAAAGTGACTTTATTTCATCATTAGTAAGTGAGGGGATTTTTTCCGGCATAAACAAACCACCGTCTGCAGAAAGACCGCGAATAATTGCATCTGCCGAGTCAATTTTTATTTTATTGTTTCTTGTGCTGGAATAGTTCATTTTAATCTCCCTTTATTTTAATAAATAATTTTTAACATTGTTATAGAATTTTTCCCTAATACCATACTTTGCATCATACAATTTATGTATATCACGGATACCGGTAATACCACACGGCAACATATCACATCCATCAAAGTCAGCCCCGAGTGTCACTGTATTATCACCGCCAAATGACAAAATACGTTCGATATGGGATACTACGTCTACAATATCAGCCGTACCTTTTTTATTTAAAAACGGTGAATACAGATTTACACCGATAAGTGATTGTTTTTCGCATAATCGATAAATGTTTTTATCAGACAAATTCCGCATATGATTACACAGCGATTTACAGTTTGAATGAGTTGCAATTGCCGGCATATCGGTATCAAGAATATCGTCTGTAGCTTTTTCACTGAGATGAGAAACATCAAGTGTGATACCGCGCGAACATAAAAGAGATGCGATTTGCCTGCCGCGTTTTGTTAATCCGTAATTGCAATATGCACCGCCGCATAGAGATGTACCGTTGTTATAACTAAGTGACAAAAAACGAATTTTGTTTTGCTCAAGATAGTTTGCCCGTTTTATATTTTCTTCAGTATTATCTCCAAAAAAATCACCATTTTCCACGGATAATACACAAAGAATTTTACCTGTTCTCTCAACTTGTAAAATATCCGCTTTTTCTTTAAACGGTACAAGGATATCAGTATTATGTATTATTTCAAGAGAATTTTCAAGCATTTCTTGAAAAAATGTATATTTATCAATAACATTTTCGGGAATAAAATGGGCAAACGTTTGTATCCCCGGAACATATGCTTTCAATAGTTGTTCTGTTATATGTAAATTTTTATCAGAAAAAGATAGTATTTCGGTATAACACTTATAAAAGGTATCACAATGAAGGTCTGCGTACAATTAAATATTCTCCAATCAAAATGCATTTTTTATATGTGTTACAAGTCGTATGAATTTTTTTCTTACCTCTATAACATCAAAACGCATTTCAAGTTCACCAAGGTTATTATACAGTATATAATACTGTGCCGTTTTTATGATTTTTTTCTGTTTGAACGCATCGACATAGGCTGCGGGAGTTGCAAATGTATTTTCGCCGCGTGCCTTGACCTCAACGAACACTACACAGTTTTTTTTACGTGCAACAATATCTATTTCGCCAAAACGCGAATGAAAATTTCTTGCAAGAATTACATAGCCGTGAAGTACTAGATAAATAGTTGCAAGGTTTTCACCAAATCTTCCGAACTTATTCATATCTTTGTTAGAAAAGATGGGCGGTGAATTTCACAAGGACCATAGGTACGTATTGCTTCTATATGCACTTTTGTAGCATATCCCTTATGCTTTTCAAAACTGTATTGTGGATAGATTGCGGACATTTCGGTTATATATCTGTCACGAGATACCTTTGCAAGAATTGATGCAGCAGCTATAGATGGTGATATGCTATCGCCTTTCACAACGGTACGTGTCTTACAATCAAAGCCGCGTGCGATGTTTCCATCGATAAGCGCAAGATCGGGTTTTACTGACAAGGCTGTTATTGCACGTTTCATAGCAAGCATTGCAGCATTTAATATATTAATTTCTTCTATCTCATTTACATCGGCAAAACCTATACCGAAACTTACTGCCACAGATGTCAGTTCTTCAAACATCTGTTCACGGCGTTTGGGTGACAGTTTCTTGCTGTCGTTTAAATATTCGTTGTTATAGCCCTCAGGAAGAATTATTGCAGCAGCATACACAGGACCGCACAGGCAGCCCCGACCTGCCTCATCAACACCACAGATAATAGTATTACCGTTTAGGCGCTCTTCATTTTCAATTATATACTCAAGCATCGGGCGCCTCCAGCGAAATTCTGCCAAGTTTGCCGGCACGAAATTCGTCAATTAAAACCTTTGCACAACGCTCATAATCAAAGTCGCCGCCACGAACAACAAAACCACGACGTTTACATATAAGTTCATATGCTTCAAGCGGTGTTTGAGCATCCGAAAGTGTTTCACCATAACGCGAAATGAGACTTTTAGGGTACTTGACCATAAGGGTTTTTATAAGTTCCAAAGCAAGAGTTTCAATATCTAAAACATCGTCCTTAATAGCACCTGTGAAGGCAAGATTAAGACCGGTTCTATTATCATCAAACTTATTCCAAAGGATACCAGGCGTATCAAGAAGTTCAACATCAGAAGACAAGGTCACCCATTGGCCGCCACGAGTGACACCCGGCCTGTCCTGTGCAACAGCTGTCTTGCGTTTACAAAGCGAATTTATAAGTGTACTTTTACCGGAGTTTGGAACACCACAAATCATCATACGTATAGTTTTTTTCATACCCTTGTTTGCATAACGCTCAATCTGTTCAGAAAGAGCTTTGCGCACAGCAGGCAGAATATCTTTAACACCGGCTCCGGTTGTAAGACATACTGGTACACATTCCCTGCCCTGTGCCTTAAAACGTGATATCCAATATGATGTGATATCGGGATCGGCAAGGTCTGTTTTTGTTATTATCATTATACGTTTTTTATTTGCTAAAAGTCTATCAAAATCGGGGTTTTGAGAAGATCGAATACATCGTGCATCCACTGTTTCAGCCACTATATCTACAAGAGAAATGTTCTTTTCAATATAGCGACGGGTTTTGGTCATATGACCGGGAAACCATTGTATATTCATTTGGTTATCTGACATTGAATTAATCTACCTTTCCAAAGTTGGGAAACAAACGTAAAATAAGCTTTCCGAGGATATCATCTTCACTGATGGTACCTATCTCAACATAACGACTATCAAGCGAATCAGGACGGTTATCACCCATTACAAATACCCTGCCCTGTTCTACCGTATAAGGCAATTTTGTTGTTTTTTCCAGAGTGTATACATTTCCAAGATAATCTTCTTCAAGTTCTATACCATCAACTGTAACACGATTATCTGATGTTATATCAACAGTTTGACCAGCAGTAGCAATTACGCGCTTAACTAAAATTTCTTCACGTGAACGGCTATAAAAACAGATAATATCACCGGTTTTGGCTTTATACATAAAATCAGACACAATAATACGCTCATTATTTTCAAGAGTGGGGAGCATTGACGATCCGCTAACTATAAAAATGCGAAAAAGAAAAGTAAACACCAACAGAACACATACAGCAGACAAGACTACTGAGTCAAGAAGCTCGTACAGTTCACGGACTATATTGGGTTTTGATTTATTTACACCGTTTTCCATTTATTCAAACCTCAAAATATAATTTATTAATTATATATTATATAACATATTAATCTGATTTTCTATACTTTTAACAAAAAAATCACGGTTTTAAAAACCGTGATTTTTTTGTTAATGAAGTAATATCTATATTACATCTGCACAAATACGGAACGAACAGTAATACAAAGATGTTTCGATTGATGCTGAAAATATACGGTTCAACAAATGACCAAATCAAAACTACTAATATAATAAACAATGTAACATAGTTTTTATTATTATACAAATCACGTACAAGCAATACATATAATAAAAGAATAAGAAGCGATGCAACTATGCCGTAGTCAAATAGCATTCTTATATATGAAATATCTACATAGTTATATACAAACTCGGCACCATCATCTATAAAATTAAGGCTGCCCCAACCAACCCATTCAACTTCAGCACCGAAGAATCGTACAGGGTAGTTTTCAAGGGCATTTGATGCATAAAGAAGTCGATCACTAAGAATTGAATTTAGTTTGTCACCCACACCGTTATTAGAATTATAAATTAATATTAAGGCAAAAGCCAGAATCGTAAATATAACAGGAGTAATGATAACAAACCACTTTACAAACTGTTTTGAAATTAGTTTTTTAAGCAGTACAGTTACACGCTTAAACCTATTTATAAACTTATAACAAAATGCAAACAATAACGCAAAAGATACTAATACGAAGCTAAGTCTTCCATCGGTTAAATAGTACAAAACAAAATTCGCAATAGCCAGTGAAGTTAATACGGCATAGTTTAAAAATTTTCTGTATGAATAGATATACATTAGAACTATGCTGAGATATATTGAATACGTATCTGTCGGGTAGTGAAAGCCCAGTGCATGACGCACAGTTCCGTTACGGGTGTGTTGCCAATCGGGAATAATACCAACTAACGAAAGCAAAACGACAACAGCATAAAAAACAGATACCGCAAACATTATACACTTGATAGCCTTATCAGCATTTATATTACGCATTGCAACAAGAACAAGAACCACAGCCCCAAAGCGAATATGATTTGTACAAAGCACAACAGTAGCTGCAAGAACTACAAGTAGAATAACTGAAAGTGATATTTTCTTTTCGTTTATTACATCAAATATGACCTTTAACACAAAAACAAAATAACAAAGAAATCTCAAAGTGGTGACTATCGTTACAACGACGTCACTCATTGCTTGAAAAGCCGTAATTTCCATTAAAGTGTTAATGATATATATTACAAAAAAACACAAAGTTATATTTTTTAGTTTTTCTGACACGTACATCTTCCTTTTTTATTATTAATATTTAGTATAATACAATAATATTAAATATGCAACAAAAAATAAAGGACTGACTTTTGTCAGTCCTTTATAAACGGAAAAGTGATTACTTAAGCTCAACTTTAGCGCCAGCTTCTTCAAGCTTAGCTTTGATTGCTTCAGCATCGTCCTTAGAAGCAGCTTCTTTAACAGCTTTAGGAGCACTTTCAACAAGCTCTTTAGCTTCTTTAAGACCAAGACCTGTGATTTCACGAACAACCTTGATAACGTTGATCTTCTTATCGCCAACATCTGCAAGGATAACGTCAAAATCAGTCTTTTCTTCTGCAGCAGCTGCTGCTGGGCCTGCTGCTGCAACAGCTACGGGAGCTGCAGCACTTACGCCGAATTCTTCCTCGATTGCTTTTACGAGGTCTGCAAGCTCCATCACATTAAGAGCTTTAATATCTTCAATAAACTTTGCAATATCTGCCATGGTTAAATTCCTCCAAAAAATAATTTTTAATAATAATTATGCGGGTGTTGCTTCGTTCTTCTGATCTGCAACTGCCTGAAGAGCACGTGCAAGACCGGAAATATTGCCGTTGAGGGCATAAAGGAGCATACAAAGAAGTTGCTCTCTGCTGGGCATTTTGGAAAGTTTCTCAACTTCAGCAATGCTGATAGCCTTGCCTTCCATAATACCGCCCTTGATTTTAAAGTTTTCGTGCTTCTCGGCGAATTCACCGATTATTTTAGCTGCAGTTACGTGATCATCTGAAACAGCGAGTGCAGTTGTACCGTTAAGAATATCGTCAAGACCTTCGATGC
>JAZUOQ010000077.1:0-9188 GCA_045604775.1 Eubacteriales bacterium | reverse complement strand
AGTCGCTTGACGATAATGAACAAAGCGATAACTGCTCCTGACCCGTACAGTCCAACAGTGTTTCGGCTTGCTTTGTAAGTGTTTTTACACTTTTACAGCGTATAGGACGTGTTAACATACCCGCCTGACAAAATCTGCATCCGCGTATGCATCCGCGAAACAATTCGACAGTTACCCTGTCGTGCACGACTTCGATATACGGAACGATATCTTTTTCCGGGAAATATACATTATCAAAATCCTGTATAATGCTTTTTGTAACATACTTGGGCACATCGGAATATTTAGGTGAAAAACTTTTGATTGTACCGTCCTCTTTATACTCTGCGTAATAAAGCGAGGGGGCATATACACCCTGTATTTTCATTGCTTGTTTTAAAAACTGTTCACGAGTAAGGCCTTTTGCTTTTGCATCACACAAAGCATCACATAATTCAATAAGTTGAGTTTCACCTTCACCGATTGCAAACAGATCAATAAAATCAGCAAGCGGTTCGGGATTATACGCACAAGGACCGCCAGCTATTACAATGTTATCTAAACCTGTTCTGTCTTTTGCAAGTATGGGAACATTCCCCAATTTCAACATATTTAATACAGTGGGATAGCACATTTCGTACTGGAGTGTAAATCCGATCATATCAAAATCAGAAAGCGGAGTTTTACTTTCAAGTGAGTAGAGCGGAATATTGTTTTGCACGAGCTTTTCTTCAAAATCCGGCCACGGCTGCATAACACGCTCGCACCAGTACTCTTCTTTTGAATTTATCGCACCATACAATATTTTGTAACCCAGACAAGACATAGCAATATCGTAGATATCGGGAAAGCAAAAAGCAAATCTAAGCTTAACACGGCTTTCATCCTTAATACATTCGTAAAGCTCACCGCCTGTATATCTCGCCGGTTTTTGAACAAGCGGAAGTATGTCGGAGAGCTTTTTCATATCTATTTTCATAAATCCTTTACTCCAATCGAAAGAGTTAATAAAAAAACACAAATTATAAGTAAAGACAGGTTATATCCCGTTTTTAAAAGTATTATAACAGATAAAAAGCAAAGGGGCAACAAAAATATAAAGGATATTATACGTGAAATTCTAACAGCGGTTTGCCGTTCAAGCTTTAGTGACAGTAATGCCAATAGTGCACGCGCGCCGTCAAGTGGATAAATAGGCAAAAGGTTTATAAGGAATAAGACAAGGTTTGAAGCGTATAGAAAAAACACAGTTTCGCTTTTTAAAAACGCATAAATTATATAAAACACCAAAAAAGCCAAAAAACTTGCAAAGGGACCTGCAAGTGTTACTAATATTTCTTTTTTATAACTAAGCATACCGGTTTTGATAGCAATGCCATGAGTTTTTTGTGACAGTAAAAAATCACCCTTGAGTGCTATTATATGAAATAACTCATGCCATAAGGCACATCCAAGTGAGTAAACAGCAAACCAGCTTCCGTCTATCAAAACAAAAGACAGTGCTATCATAACAAGCAAGGGTGAAAAATTATATTTTTTCATATAAATATGGTTTGGGATCTACTTGTGATCCGTTTTTCAATACTTCAAAGTGCAAATGGATACCGGTACTTTTACCTGTTGAGCCAATAATGCCTATGGATTGTCCTGCTTTTACATCATCATTGGTTTTTACTTTGAGCGATGACATATGTCCATAAAATGTTGTAAGTCCGCTGTCATGTGTGATTTTAATGCAGTTACCGTAGATTTCGGTATATCCTGCAAATGTGACTGTGCCGTCGGCGAGAGCATAGATTTCACTGCCCTTTGCAGCGGCAAGATCAATACCGTGATGACTTGCATTTTGCTCCCTTGTTACAGGGTCTGTTCTGATACCGTAATCCGAGGTGACAGTAAAAGACTTGAGTGGGGAAATAAATGTTTTTACTGTGTTTGATAAAAGTGCAACCTCAATATCTTCGGTAAGATAATCGAAATTAATATTGTGTGCATCCTTAAGCATTTCACCCGACTCGCCGTTTGGGTTTTGCACAGTTTGAACGGTGCTTGAAGCCAATGTTTTGATACGATTTATTGTGTTTTGCCAAAGTTCAGGCTTTGACGTCTTTATGTAAAATGCACCGGCGCCAAGAAAAATCAGCAATATTATAATCGTAACAAAAAAAGAACCGCGCTTTTCGCGTTTTTTTCTGTCCATTTCCTCACGTAAGCCGCGCAAAGTCTGACGGTCATACTGTTCCATAAAAAATCACTCCCATACACTTTTTTAAAAAGTATATGAGAGTGATAAAAAAATTATTCTACAATAACTTTATAAAAGTTCTTTTTGCCTTTTTTAAGTACGGCGCCTGAAAGCGCTTCCTTTGAAAGCATTGCAGATGGATTATCTATCTTTTCACCGTCAAGTGAAACACCGCCCTGTACGACAAGACGTCTTGCTTCTGATTTAGATGGAGTGATACCGGTTGAAACCATAAGTTCTAATATATTGATTTCTTGTTCAACTGCAGCGGTAACGCTTGGCATATTTTCATCATTAGCGCCGCCTGCAAAAAGTGCTTTTGCAGTAGCCTGCGCTTTTTCAGCTTCGTCTTTGCCGTGAACAAGAGAAGTTAATTCATAAGCGAGAATTTCTTTAGCTGTATTAAGTTGCGCGCCCTCCCACTTATCCATTTCGTCGATTTGTTCAAGCGGCAGGAAAGTAAGCATTCTTATACATTTAAGTACATCGCTGTCCGCAACGTTTCTCCAGTACTGATAAAAATCATATGGGCTTGTCTTTTTTGGATCTAACCAAACTGCACCGTTTGCAGTTTTACCCATCTTTTTACCCTCTGAGTTCATAAGCAGTGTAATTGTCATAGCATACGCATCTTTGCCCAGCTTTTTACGAATAAGTTCAGTACCGCCAAGCATATTTGACCACTGGTCATCACCGCCAAACTGCATATTACAGCCATAGTTTTGATAGAGATGATAAAAGTCATATGACTGCATTATCATATAGTTGAATTCAAGGAAAGAAAGACCTTTTTCCATCCTCTGTTTATAACACTCGGCACGAAGCATATTGTTAACTGAGAAGCAAGCACCTACCTCGCGCAAAAGTTCAACATAATTAAGGTCAAGTAACCAGTCAGCATTATTTACCATAAGTGCTTTGCCATCACTAAAATCAATAAAACGGCTCATTTGATTTTTAAAACATTCGATGTTGTGCTGTATGGTTTCCTTGGTGAGTACCTGACGCATATCGGTTCTGCCTGACGGATCACCTACCATACCTGTACCGCCGCCAAGAAGCGCAATAGGTTTGTTGCCCGCCATCTGCAAGCGTTTCATTAAGCAAAGTGCCATAAAATGACCTACATGGAGTGAGTCTGCCGTCGGGTCAAAGCCGATATAAAAGGTTGCTTTACCGTTATTGATAAGCTCTTTTATTTCATCTTCATCGGTCACCTGCGCAATAAGCCCGCGGGCAACCAGTTCGTCATAAATGGTCATATATGTAATCTCCTTATTTTATCTAATAACATTATATAAATTAAAAATTTTTTGTCAAGTATAAAGGCACCCATTGGGTGCCTTTTAAAAATTATCTGTCTTTTCTGTTTGTAGAGTCGTTTCTCTTGTCGTCAATTTTGTTGCTGAACTTGTTTTTGTTTTGGTTCTGGTTTTGGTTCTGATTTTTGCTGTCGTTTCTGTTTTCGTTTCTGTTCTGGTCGTTGTTCATAATATCTCTCCGCACACTTTTTTTGTCACTCAGCGGTATATCATAAATGTCACTGTAAGAGGATACTTCAAACTCATCATTGGGGTTTACAGGTATGAGTCCTGTGCATTCTGACATAGACGCCGTGTGAAAGCTGTTATCAAACAGCTCTCTGTCCGTACCCTCGTCAAAGGGCATTCGATTTTGTTTCATAACAGATAATTTCCTTCCGAAAGATGTGTTCATCTTTCAATAATATCATTCCCATAAAATTAAGATATACTAATAGAAATTATTGACATTTTAATTTTATATGTTTATAATTTTAATTAATTTTAAAAAAGGAATGATTTAATGCTAACACTGGACAAAATATATCATGCGGCATATGTGCTTAAGGATGTTGTGCGTCACACAGATATTGTAAAAGCACCTGCTATTAATCCGGAGGCTGATATTTACTTAAAGCCTGAAAACTTACAGGTGACCGGCTCATTTAAGGTGCGTGGTTCGGGTTATATGATATCTCAGCTTACTGAAGAGGAAAAGAAAAAGGGAGTTATAGCTTGCTCTGCCGGAAATCATGCACAGGGCGTTGCGCTTGCCGCGACTAAGTACGGTATCAAATCGATAATTTGTCTTCCTGACGGTGCACCCATATCAAAGGTTGAAGCAACTAAAAATTACGGTGCGGATGTTGTAATGGTTAAGGGTGTATATGATGATGCATATGCAAAGGCAATACAGCTTCGTGACGAGATGGGATATACTTTTATTCATCCGTTTGATGATGAAAATGTAATAGCAGGTCAGGGGACTATCGGACTTGAAATACTGGATGAACTTCCCGATGCGGATGCAGTTATCGTACCGATAGGTGGCGGCGGTCTTGCTTCCGGCATTGCAATGGCAGTAAAAAAACTTCGTCCTCAGTGCAAAGTATACGGTGTACAGGCTGCCGGCGCACCAAGTATGGTTAACTCGGTGCATGATGGAAAGATTAAAAGGCTTGACGAAGTTTCCACTATTGCGGATGGTATCGCTGTAAAAGAGCCGGGTGAGAATACTTTTAAATTGATTAGTGAATATGTTGATGAACTTGTGACGGTTACAGAAGACGAAATATCTTCTGCAATACTTGCACTTATCGAACAGCATAAAATGATAGCTGAAGGTGCAGGTGCAGTTTCTGTAGCGGCGGCAATGTTTAACAAAGTTCCCATTAAAGATAAAAAGGTAGTTTGTGTTGTATCCGGCGGGAATATTGATGTTACTATTCTGTCGAGAGTTATAAAGCGCGGTTTGCTTAAATCGGGCAGAAACCATAACATATGCGTTGAACTTGTTGATAAGCCTGGTCAGCTTGAGGGTGTTGCAAGCATAATTGCTTCAAAGGGCGGTAATGTTATATCGGTACACCATGAACGTGCCGGCGAGGGTTCGGATATCAATGGTTGTTATTTGCGTATCGTTCTGGAGACAAGAAGTTTTGAACATATACATGAAATTACTGATGCGCTTACAGGCGCCGGATATAAGTTGGTTTAAGGAGAAATTTTTATGGAGCATATTTATACAAATAAAGCACCTGATGCGATAGGTCCTTACTCACAGGCGGTAAAAGTGGGTAATATGGTTTTTACATCCGGACAAATAGCAATAAATCCAGAAAGCGGATGTGTTGAAACAGATACTATAGAAGCACAGACCGAACAGGTGTGTAAAAACCTTTGTGAAGTATTAAAAGCAGCAGGCAGCGATATTACCAAAGCAGTAAAAACGGTATGTTTTTTAAGTGATATGGACAACTTTGCAAAATTCAATGAGGTGTACGGAAAATATTTTACATCAAAACCCGCGCGTTCCTGCGTTGCAGTAAAAACTCTTCCCAAAAATGTGCTTGTGGAAGTTGATGTGATTGCTGAAATATAATCATATAAAATAATAATGGGCACTCAACTGAGTGCCCATTATTATTTTATATTCTGTTGGTTAGTTTAGTATATACGTGTTTTTCGGTAACTCTGTGGAACACATATGCATCAAATATATCACGTGTTTCTTTTTCAGTTTCAAAAGCAAATGATGTAGTTTTTTCAAAGTACTCTTTTGCTTTTTCCTTGTTACCGCTTGCAATCTGTATAAGCATATCAAGGTACATATCTGATATCTTGCTGTGATATGTAAGATACTCAAATGCTTTTGCAATGCTTGGGTTTTCGTTTGTGCAGCCTTCTTCTATAACCGTGCTGAAATCTTTTATAAGCTGTTTGGCTTTTTTAAATGACTTCACATGTTTTTCGTTGACAACTTCTTCGGTTTCGTTTCTTACAAATTTTGTGATAGAAAGTACACTCAGTTTTTTCATAAACTCCTTAACTTTCAATCCGTTTTTTCCGTAAGCTGATTCGAAAAATTCTGTACTGAATTGTTCAAAATCTGTTTCTTTGTCCCATAACGCTTGTGCCATAACATTCATTCCAAGTGCGTGAGGATAGAATGAACGTGTACATTGACAGCTTACCATACCGCCAAGACCGATTTTGTCAAGCTTTGTCATATCCTCGCATAGTACTTTGGCAATACCGTATCCGCCCAGATCTTTTAAATGGTCCCACATATAGTGATAATCAAAATCGAAAGAATCCCCATTGAATGTTTTTTGCCAGTTTTTAAGATGCTCAATGTTTTCCGATACGGATGATGGCATTTTATTGTGATTCCTGTTATATTCGGGAAGTTTACCCTCAAACGGCTTTGCGCTGACAATAGATTCAGAGTATGAGCGTGTTATCGGTGCAAACATAAGTACGAATCTGTCATTATCTTTGAGTTTTTCTGTCTGCGGTGACCAGAATAAGTCAACATATATAAGGAATACAAGCCGTGTCGGTATACCTTTTTTATCTAACTTATCTCCGATTTTATTAAGTAACTGCACATAAAAATCAGACGGTATTTTCTTTTTGCACTCATCACATTCACAGTGGTTGTTTGTGCCGTCTGCAAGCCATATATGTAAATAATCCACCTCGGCGTGCTGCTCACAGTATTCGACTATTGAATTTGCCATAGTTTCCTGCACATCCGGATTTGAATAGCACAGATTGGTATTAAGTGGCACACCACCGAAAAACTCACGTTTTCCATTAAGTAACGCCAGATTTTTTGAAATGTTTTTATCGACAGGACCTTCAACCTTGTGCCATCCGTAACCGCCGATACCAAACGGCTCACAGGTCCAGCCGTGACCGATTGCGTGGTATAACAGGCTTCTTTCTTTGATTTCACGCTCGGTTTGAACTTTAATTCCTTTAGCATCAACAGGCAAAAAATCATTTTCTTTATAATTATCTGTGTTTCTCAGATGCTTGTACCAACGCTCATAAAAAGTGTACGGTATCCTGAACTGATTATAAAAACCGTTGAGGGAAACCTTTGGCATCCACTCAATAAAATTCACAACATCGTTATAGCTTACAGACCCTTCAATGCATACGGCTCTGTGTCTGTATGATGCTGCTTCAAAAACCTTGACGGAACTATCTTTAAGTGATATTTTAGGTATAATTTCACCATCGCTTGTGGGACGTAAAAATTTACAGCCCAGTTCACGCAGGTATCTGTATACCGCAATGAGTACGGCGCGCTCATTTGTACCCGTGATAATTCCGCAGTTTTCTTTGACATCAATAGATATCGCATCGTCAAGAAGCTTGTTTTCAACCTCGGGTAACTTAAACGCATCGTCAATACCTACCCACAGTGCATCCTTATATTCTTTATCATAATTGTCAAATTGCATTAATGCGTAATCATTTTCACAGTCCATCATTTGAAGATATTTTTTCAGTTCTTTTACAGCAAGCCTAATAGTTTCACTGTTTCCAAGTTGTACTATTTTAAAAAACATAATTACGTCCCTCCTTTTTGAATAAAGTGTATCATACCTTTACTTTTAATGCAATTATATAATAAAAATTAGCATAGGGAAATTTACTAATAAAAAATCAATAAGTTTCTTGTCGATGCAGGTCTTAAACTCACAGTTTTTTCTTACTGAAAATTGTGGTTTTTTGACAGTAAAAACAATGGGCACTCATCAGAGTGCCCATTGTTATTTTATTTAAGGTTATTTTTAAGTGTTTCAAGCTGTGATTTAAGTTCTTCGGGAAGTCTGTCACCGAATTTTTTGTAGTGCTCTTCAATTTCAGCAGCTTCTTTTGTCCAGATATCCTTATCAACTTCAAGAATTGATTTGAGTGTATCAATATCCATATCAAGATCAGTAAGGTCAATATCTTCGGGACGTGGTACATAACCAATAGCTGTTTCTACAGCATCAGCTTTTCCGTTACAACGATCAACGATCCAGTTGAGTACTCTCATATTGTCGCCAAATCCGGGCCAGAGGAAGTTACCGTCGTCATCTGTTCTGAACCAGTTTACATTAAAGATCTTGGGAGCTTTGTCACCGAGGCGTTTGCCCATTTCAAGCCAATGTGCAAAGTAGTCACCCATATGATAACCGCAGAAGGGAAGCATAGCCATAGGATCGCGACGAACAACACCTACCGCACCAGCGGCAGCGGCAGTTGTTTCAGAAGCCATAGCAGAACCGATAAATACACCGTTTTCCCAGCTCTTTGACTGGTAAACGAGAGGAGTACATTTTGCGCGTCTGCCGCCAAAGATGATGGCGGAGATCGGAACACCTGCGCCCTTGTCAAATTCTTCCGAGATGCAGGGGCAGTTAACAGCAGGTGCTGTAAATCTTGAATTGGGGTGAGCAGCACAAGTAGACTTATCATTCTTGTCAAACTTGGAAGCATCCCAATCTTTGCCTGTCCAGTCTTTTGCGTTGGTAGGCAGATCTTTGTTAAGGCCTTCCCACCATACTGTGTTATCATCAAGCACATGAGCTACGTTTGTGAATATGGTGTTCTTCTTTGTAGAAGCAAGTGCGTTGAAGTTTGATTTCTCGTTTGTACCGGGAGCGACACCGAAGAAACCATTCTCAGGGTTGATAGCATAAAGTCTGCCGTCAGCACCAATTCTCATCCAGGCGATGTCATCACCGATAGTCCATACTTTGTAGCCTTTTTCTTTAAGGTATTTGGGAGGAATCATCATGGCAAGGTTGGTTTTACCACATGCAGAAGGGAATGCAGCTGCAACATAGGTAACTTCACCTTTGGGATTTTCAAGGCCGAGGATAAGCATATGCTCAGCCATCCAGCCTTCTTTCCAACCCTGGTATGAAGCAATACGGAGAGCAAAGCATTTTTTACCGAGAAGAACGTTTCCGCCGTAACCTGAGTTAACAGAGATAATAGTATTGTCTTCAGGGAACTGACAGATGTATCTCTTTTCAGGGTCAATATCACATCTTGAATGGAAGCAACGTACCCAGTCATTGCTGTCGCCGAGAACGTCCATAACTTCCTTGCCTACACGTGTCATAATGTCCATGTTAAGAACAACATAGATTGAG
>JAZUOQ010000076.1:0-8962 GCA_045604775.1 Eubacteriales bacterium | reverse complement strand
GTATTGCAACACGTGAAACGATACCGATAACTAACATTGCACCGAATTTATCACGAGCATGAAATGCAATGACAAAACCGCGCCAAACAAACATTGCAAACAATAATATTATCAAAACGGCGCCTACAAAGCCAAGTTCCTCGCAAGCAATAGAGAATATATAATCATTTCCCGCCTCGGGAATATAAAGATGTTTCTGACGCGACTGGCCAAGTCCAAGCCCCAAAAGCCCTCCCGAGCCGATAGCATAAAGCGACTGTATTATCTGCCAACCATTACCCTGTGGGTCCGCAAATGGATCCAGCCAGGTAGTAATACGCGCCGACATATAATCTGTAGCAAGTATCAGCACTGAAAAGCCTGCCACACCTGCGCCGAGTGCCATTGCAAAATAACGGACTGCAACACCACCCACAAACATCATAGCAGCACCGGTAAGAAGTATAATTATAGCGCCTGATAGATGCGTTTCTATCGCTACAAGAAAAACAACTGTACCCAACATTATAAGAAGAGGTAAAACACCGACCTTGAACTTTTTCATATGTTTATAATTGGCAGAAATATAGCTTGCAAAACTGGCAATTATTGCAAACTTACCAAGTTCAGACGGCTGAAACTGTATACCGAAATTAAGCCAACGACGTGCACCGTCTACTTTAATACTAACTCCCGGTATGGGTATAAGTACAAGTATAAGCAAAAAGACTGCGATGCAGAGAATAGGAAAAGCAAATTTACGTATTTTGTGGTAATCAAAAAACGCAATAACAAACATACCTGCAATTCCGATTATTGAAAAAATGAACTGACGTTTTATGTCGTGGTAGCTGTCACCGTACTCATAGTAATTGGATACATAGCTTGCTGAAGCAAGCATAATAAGTCCAAAGGTAAGCAGGAACATAGTAATTATAAAGAAGGGCATATCAATTTTACCTACGCTGCCCGTAATATGTTTTGGTTTAGTAAGCGCTGAATTTTGCTTTTTTTTCAAGTTTTTTACCTCTTAAATATAGTAGATAGCAGCATATATCACGCCCCATAGCGCGCCAGCCGCGGCAATTGCAGACAGTATAGTAAATACAATGACAATTTTAACCTCGCTCCATTTGCACATTTCAAAATGATGATGTATTGGTGTCATTTTAAATATACGCTTACCGTGAGTAAGTTTGAAATATATCACTTGCATTACAACAGAAATGCCCTCAATCAGATAAACAATACCGCCTAACAAAATATAATACGGCATATCGTAGGACATAGCAAGAGCGACAACAAGACCACCCAAAAACAATGAACCAGTATCACCCATAAATACTTTTGCCGGATGAAAATTATATATCAGAAAAACAAACAGACCGCCAACAGTTGAAGCCGCAAGTACTGCAAGCCCCTCGTTGCCCTTGCCAGCACTGTTGAAAACAAGCGCCACAACAACAAATGAAAGTGTATACGGCAATGTCACGCTTGTTGCAAGACCATCAAGACCATCTGTAAGATTTACCGAATTCACAAAGAAAAATATAAAAGGGATTATAATAACAAAATAAAAATAGGAAAGATGTAAATGTGTATTAACAAATGGGATAAATATGTCAGTAGAAATATATCCTGTAAAATACATTGCTGCAACATATAGCGTTATAACTGCTGCAAGAAGTATCGTTTTCTGACGCACTGTAAATCCTTGATTATGTTTACGTACGATTTTTATATAATCATCAAAAAAGCCTATTGCACCGCACAGAATAATAAATACAAGCGCATACATAAGTCTGAAATCACCCGAAAACAAACTTGATGCACCAAGAATAAGTGTGATAGCAAGAATGGGAATAATGAACATTATACCGCCTGCTGTAGGTGTGCCCTGCTTTGTTTTATGCCATGATGGTCCAATTTCCAATATGCTCTGTTTAAATTTGAGTTTTCTCAGCCATGGAAGCAACACAGGTGCAATTACAAGACCAAACAAAAAGGTCAGTACCGTTGACATAATTATAGCCATTGTCATTTTTTGAATTCCCCCTTAAAATCTTCTAGTAAATCACAAAGCCGCATTGAGTTTGATCCTTTAAAAAGTATGTTATCACCTTTTTTGACATTTTTGATCAAAAGTTCAAGAGCCGTAGTATTATCTGATACTGAGTATGCATTAATACCTTCAAGTTCATTATATAGATATTTCATATTACTGCCGATACATATAACAACGTCCGCATTTATTTTTCTTATATCCTTAGCAAGAGATGCATGGGCCGCAACAGAATAGTCGCCAAGTTCCAGCATATCAGCAAGTACAAGAATATGCCTGCCCGCAAAACCGCCCATAACCTGCATTGAAGCAGACATAGAAGCAGGAGAAGCGTTATAAGTGTCATCAAAAATACGAAAACCTTCGTATTCATATATATTCTGCCGGCTTCCGTCTCCAGAAAAGTTTTCCACGCCAGAGATAAGTGTACGAATATCACAGCCAAGCGCGATACCAACACTGACAGCGGCAAGCGCATTATAAATGTTGTGTCTACCGAGTGTAGAAAGAACTACAGGATAACTTTCATCATTATATTTAAGCGTAAACTTATTATCGACAACATCAAGTGCACGTATATCACACTTTTCGTTATCAATACCAAACCGAAGTGTTTTTACTTTCGGATTTAATGTTTTAAGCATATCATCATCCGCATTTATCACTGCAATGCCGGTTTCGGAAAGTGCATCAATGACTTCACACTTAGCTTTTAAAATATTTTCCCTTGAACCCAGAAGTTCAATATGACATATACCGATATTGGTAATAACCGCAACGTCGGGACGTGCAATATTACATAGATATTCAATCTGTCCCATTCCACGCATACCCATTTCAAGAATAACAGCTTTATGTTCATCAGTTGTACCAAGTGCCGTTAGCGGTAGACCGAGTTCGTTATTGAAATTACCCTTTGTAAAATGCACCGGCATACAAGTAGCCAAAGCGGAAGCAATATAATTTTTGGTAGTAGTCTTACCAACGCTACCTGTAACTGCAATATGTTTTGCAGACAAAGTATCAAGATGAAGTGATGCTATGCTTCCGATAGCCTTTACAACATCGTTTGTAAGTATATAGGGATTTTTAACACCATGTAATTCCCTGTCTGTAAGATATGCGACGCTGTATTTATGATCTAGTTCCGGTATAAAATCAAAGCCGTCCACACGTTCGCCCTTGATTGCCGCAAAAATGCAACCAGACGTTACTTGTCTTGAGTCCGTAACAAGATTTGTAACAGTTAAGTTTTCACCTATTAGAGTACCGTTTATTCTATTTGCAATATCACTAAGTTTCAGTTTCATTGTTTTTGTTCCATAAACTGAAGAGCTATAGCCTCTTCATCAAAATCTATTTTGCCTGTGTTTAGTATCTGGTATTTTTCATGTCCTTTGCCTGCAAGCAGTATGACATCGTTATCCTCGGCAATTTTAACAGCATATGCTATTGCATCCTTACGTGATGTTATAGTTTTATATCGTGTACGGTGTTTTTTAACTCCGGGCAATATTTGTGCAATTATCTCATCAGGATTTTCTGTACGCGGATTATCTGAGGTGACTATTACATAATCGGACAAGCGCGATGCTATTTCACCCATCATTGGACGCTTTGTGTTATCTCTATCGCCGCCACAGCCAAATAATGTTATAAGTCTGCCTGTTTTGAATTCCCGAATAGAATTCAGTATATTTTCAAGACCGTCCGGAGTATGTGCATAATCAATCATAACGGTATAAGGACGCTCGCCACTTATTATTTGCGCTCTGCCGGGCACAGCAAGAACTGTACGGATATATGGAGTTATCTCTTCAAACGAAAATCCAAGAGATAAAACCGCACCTATCGCACCAAGTGCATTATATACAGTAAAAGCACCGGGGGATTGCACATCCACACGTGAGATTCCGCCTTTTATAACTGCAAGAAATGAGACACCCGATGGTTTGATCTTTATATCCTTTGCTACAAAATCAGCACTATTGTAAATAGTAGAATAGGAATACTTTTTGCACTCAAGACTGTCATACAGCTTTAGACCGTTTGAATCATCCGTATTTATAACAGCACTACGAGACATTTTAAACAGAAGTGATTTAGCTTCCATATAATTTTCCATTGTTTTGTGGTAATCAAGATGGTCGCGTGTAAGATTTGTAAAAACAGCAGTGTCAAAAGTTATACCGCACACACGCTTTTGAACAAGCGAATGTGACGAAACTTCCATTATTACAAATTCAACACCTGCATCGCGCATACGCGAAAGAAGCTGCATAAGGGAAAGAGGCTCAGGAGTCGTAGCCAATGAAGGAATACATTCATTTCCTATCATATTGGTAACTGTACCTATCATTCCTGTCTTTTTTCCCATTCCATCCAGAATGTTTTTTATATAATAAACGGTAGAAGTTTTACCGTTAGTACCTGTAACACCGATAAATTTCATTGATTTCTCCGGATTACTGTACCATTTTGCACTTAATGCAAACATTGCTTCTCTTGTATCGGGGACTATTATATGAGGAAGCGAGCTGTCTGTTTTATGCTCCGCAACAATTGCAACAGCCCCGTTTTGCTGAGCGGATAAAGCAAAATTATGTCCATCTGCAGCGCCACCTGACAGACACACAAAAAGCGAGCCGTTTTTCACCTTACGTGAATCATAGCAAACATCCGTTATATCTAAATCCGATCCGTCCGGTTGCATATTGAGAGCGGATATAAGTTCTGACAGTTTCATTTTTCTCACCTGCTTTATTTTTTAGTTGGATACATCATCATAATTCTTATAGTACAGTGTAACAACAGTACCCGCCTCAACCACTGAACCTACCACAGGATCCTGAGAGGTTATAAGCGCTGTAGATTTGGTACTTTCATTACCGACAACACGAACATTAAGACCGTAGTTTGTAAGCATATTAGATGCGCCGGCAACAGTCATTTTTGTAACATCGGGAACGGTTATGGTTGCAGATGGGGTTTTGCCGTTTGTATAAAGAACAACTGAACCCGAACGCGGAATTGAGGTGCCACTCTTTGGCATTTGCGTTTCAACTGTTCCCTCTCCGCCGATTATCTTATAATTTAATCCCAAGTCTTTTATTTTTTTGACAGCTTCATCAGTTGACATACCCACAACAGCAGGCACCGAAGTGTCAAGACTCAACAACTCTTCGGTTGTATATTCCGGAGTTATTTCAAGATATGGTAAAACCTCAGACAGTATCTGACCTGCCACAGGAGCCGCTGTAAGACCACCGAAGTATTCATAACCGTTTGGTTCGTCAAGCATTACAAGAATAGCTATCTTCGGATCATCAGCAGGTGCAAAACCTATAAATGATGCGATATACTCATCCTCACCTGTCGAGCTTTCACTTGCAAGCTTTTCAGATGTACCTGTTTTACCTGCAACACGGTAGCCTTTTACATATGCATTTTTACCTGAACCCACAGATACAACCTTTTCTAAAAGTTCGCACATATACTCAGATGTTTCCTCTGACACTACCTGACGCTTAATTCCGCTATCCTCAGACTTTATAACTGTTGTTTTGCCATCTTCATCAACAGAACTGATTTCTTTTACAACATGAGGAGTTACAAGATATCCGCCGTTTGCCACAGATGCAACTGCAGTTATCATCTGAATGGGAGTTACCTTAAAACGCTGTCCGAAAGATGCAGTTGCAAGTTCAACCTCATTAAAAGTTCCTTCAGCGTGGAAGATACCTGTAGCTTCACCGGTAAGATCAACACCTGTTCGTTCGGTAAGACCAAAATTTTTATAATATTTCTTAAATACAGTGTTTGTAACCGATTCGCCGATAGTCATAAAAGCAGGGTTACAGGAATTCTGTATTGCTTGCGCGAATGTTTGTGCGCCGTGCCCGCCGTTTTTCCAACATCTTATCTGTCTACCTGCAACAACCTTATAACCCGGGCAATAAAAAGAGTCAGAAGCAGATACTGTGTGTTCCTCAATAGCCATTGCAGCGGTAAGTATTTTAAAGGTTGAACCCGGCTCATAAGTATCAACTATAAGTTTATTACGCCGCATAAGATTTATATACTTTTTTTCTAAATCTTCCGAAGTTTTGTTTTCACTTTCAACCTCTTCACCGTCTTCATTTTTCTGTTTAGCTTCATCAAAAGAAAAAGATGAAAGTTGCTCAAGCAAAACCGAGTCAGTTATTTGCTGATAATTATTAAGGTCATAGTCCGGTTTTGAGGTCATTGCTAAAATCGCGCCGGTATTTACATCCATAATTATACCCGCAGCACCGTTTAAACATTTGTTATCTTCGCGTGCTTGCTCGATATATTTTTCAAGATAGTACTGTATTGTCACATCAACAGTAAGAGCAACATTGCTTCCGTCTACCGCGGGGATAAATGTTTCATATTCGACAGGAAGTTCATTTCCGGCAGCATTTTTTGCAGTAACCAGTTTACCGTTGGTACCTTGTAAATAATTGTTATAAATAAGTTCAACACCGTCAAGTCCTGTATTATCAGTCCCGACAAAGCCAATAATATGCGATGCAAGATTATTGTATGGATAATAACGTTTTGTATCATCTATAAGATGTACACCACTGACATCATACTCACTTACAAATTCACGCACTTTATCAGCAATATCATTTTCGACTTTACGCTTGATTACTTGATAATAATTATTTTTTTGAGTTTTTTCATAAACCGTATCGTAATCCACATCAAGTATTTCAGAAAGCTTTTCGGAAATAAGTTTTGCCATTTCCTCTGTTTTGATACTTTTAGGTGAAATATATACAGTTTTTACGACATTGGACACAGCCAGTTCAACACCATTGGTATCAGTAATAGTGCCGCGGTTAGCGTTTATTGTGGTGTTAAGTGTTTGTTGAGATATCGCGCGTGACTGATAGAAATCGTAATTTATAACCTGATAATAGACAAGAAAACATATTACCACACAAAGCAGCGCAAAAAAGCCGCCGAGAAATATGTATCCTTTAACTATCATATCTTTTGATGGTGTTTTAGCCAATTTTGTATATCCGCCTTTCAGAACACAAATTAAATTTACTTCATTTAATTAAATAAGAGCGAAAGAAAAAGTACCTTCGCTCTCAATAATATTTATTACCCGTCAGTTCAAATATTCCACAAGAATATTGAAACTTGCAACAATGCCGTCAAAGAAACCGCGTGTTTCTTTCTCGGTAACGATCTCAACACTGTCATCTTGCGCAAGGTTTACGGTCTGAATTTTATATGACTCAAGCTTTATCATACCAAGTTGTTCAGTGGCGATTTCTTCAATATTTCCAAGAGAATTCTTGCGCTCAATAGCAATATTCAGAACAGAATTTTCTGTCGAAACAGTTTCAAGTTCTTTTTTCTTACTGCTCATTTCGTGAGTAAGTTCATTAAGAGAGATACAGCAGTTCAACACAGAAAGTGCAAGTACTACACACACAAATGCTGCACAGAGTGTGAACGGTGAAAGATATTTCTTTTTAGAATTTGTTTTTTTCATCCTTGTTCCCCATTTAAATTTTAAAGTTTCTCTGCTACACGAAGCTTTGCAGGCTTTGAACGCAGGTTGTTTTTTAATTCGTCAGCCGTTGCCGTGACAGGCTTTTTAGTTATATGTTTTACAATTTCACGTCTTCCGCATACACAAACCGGAATATTTTTATTACAGGTACAACCTGTTGCAAGATCACGTAATGTATTTTTAACAATTCTATCCTCAAGCGAATGAAAGGTCATAACAGCAATCCTACCACCGACATTTAATGCTTCAACTGCATCACGGATCGACTTTTCAAGTATAGCAAGTTCACCGTTGACCTCAATACGTATCGCCTGATAAGTGCGTTTTGATGGATGCTTTTCACCATAACGTTCTTTAGGCGGAAAAGCGCGTTTGATTATCTCATTTAATTGATATGTAGTTTCAATATCCTGTTCCTTACGCGCTTTACATATCTGAGCTGCAATTTTAGGTGCGTAACGCTCCTCGCCGTATTCATATATTATTTTAGCAAGTTCTTTTTGAGAGTAGGTGTTCACAACATCTTTTGCACTAATAAGATCATCTTGCGACATCCTCATATCAAGAGGAGCATCAAATCTATATGTAAAACCACGTTGCGCATTATCCAATTGATAACTTGATACACCCAAATCGAACAACACACCATCAATGCCAAACGGAGCATATTCTTTCACAACCTCCGTTATATCCGAGAAGTTGCTGCGAACAAGTTGTACCCTATCCATATACTCCGCAAGCCTTTGCGATGCTGCCGCAAGTGCATCACTATCACGATCAATACCGATAAGTAAACCACTATCAAGACGTTTCGCAATTTCAAGGCTGTGACCGCCGCCGCCAAGCGTGCAATCAATATACACACCATCAGGCTTTATGTTAAGTGCATCAATGCACTCGCCACGCATTACGCTGTAATGTGAAAATTCCATAACTAAAATACAAGGTCGTCCATACTCTGAACGATAGCATCGCTTTCAAGCATATACTGATTAGCATTCCAGTTTTCAGGAGTCCAGACCTCGATCATATTGCCGTTTCCCACTAGCACGACTTCATTATCGACGCCTATCAATTCTCTAAGTTGCTGAGGTATTTGCATTCTGCCTTGCTTATCAAGTGAAGCATCATGCTGATTGCCCTGAAAAAATCTTCTTATCCATCTTACTTTGGAAGGGGGTGCGTTTTCAAAGCGTGCCGTGAACTTATCCCATTCCGCCTCAGTCATTATCATAAGTGTATTATCATAACCAGCCGTGACAATGAAGTTAAGACCAAGTCCTTTTTTGAACTTTGCAGGCATCACTACCCTGCCTTTTTCATCAACACTGTGCGTAAATGTACCACCGAACACTGCTTTAAGC
>JAZUOQ010000075.1:0-4611 GCA_045604775.1 Eubacteriales bacterium | reverse complement strand
CTTATGCAGTTGTTGACTATGATATTGTTGATAGTAACGGTCTCCAGGCTTATGATGAAGTTGTAATAAGAGGCACTGATATATATGACGGTAAGGTGGTAATATGAGCACAGAACTAAAGAATAAAGTTGAGGAGTTACTGCAGTATACATCTAAAAATAATGTTAAACTTATTGCTGTAACCAAAACTGTTAATGTTGATATAATCAACAAAGCCATTTCTTATGGAATATATGCAATAGGTGAAAATCGTGTACAAGAATTGTTGGAAAAGTATGATAGATTAAATAAAGAAAATCTGGAAATTCACTTAATAGGCACACTACAAACAAACAAAGTCAAATATATTATTGACAAAGTAGATCTCATACACTCTGTGGATAACTTTAAACTCGCAAAGACAATTGATAAATATGCCGGATCGATCGGTAAGATACAAAATGTATTGGTACAAGTCAATATTTCCGAAGAGCAAAGTAAGGGAGGAATAACTCCCGAAAGTTTACCTGATTTTCTTGAAACACTCAGTTCATTGAAAAACATTTGTGTAAAGGGTCTTATGTGTATACCATCACCGGAAACATTTAAAGGTGAGAATTCTGTTTATTTCAACAAGTTACATAAAATGCTTGTTGACAACAGCAGTAAAAATATAGATAATATAAATATGGATATACTTTCTATGGGTATGTCGGCCGACTATGACACGGCAGTTGATTGTGGTTCTACTATGATCCGCGTTGGCACCTGTCTGTTTGGCAAAAGAAATTATACGGAGGTTTAAAATGAGCTTTATTGATCAACTAAAAAAATTTGCAGGGGTTGCAGGCGAGGACGAAATTGATGAAACAGAAGAGAATGGTTATGAGCCGATTATTGATGTTAACAATGAGTCTAGATCTGAACAAAAAACTATTTCTTCTAAAAAAGATAAGAATTATATGAATATCAATACAACCGCCCAGTTGCAAGTTATCCTTGTAAAACCGGAGGCTTTTGATGATGCAAGAGAAGTGGCTGATAACCTTATGTCTAAGAGAACAGTTTTGCTTAACATTGAAAATCTCGAAAAAGATATATCAAGACGTCTTATTGACTTTGTTAGCGGTGTTGCATATGCTCAGGGTGGTAATATTAAAAGAGTTGCCAATAGAACTTATATAATCACACCTTATAACGTTGATATCTTAGGTGATGTACTTGATGGTATAAATCCTGATAGTTTTGAGTTCTGATAATGCATATTTTGTTAATATTAAGGTTAATTGCGTATTGGACAGTATCTGCATTTTCATTGATATTGTTGATTTACTGTGTTTCTAGTTGGATCATTCGCGATCCGTTTAATAAATTTATGCAAACTCTTGAATCTATTGTAAGTCCGGTACTGGATCCGATTCGTAATGTACTCAGTAATTTTTCTTTTTTCAGGAATATACCTATTGATTTTTCAGTACTTATAGTCTTTATTCTTTGTGATATTTTGATCTCGATTCTATAATATGAATGAATCACAAAAGTTCTTTATATCTAGAATAGAGGATTTGATAAAATCCGTACTTAAAGGTCGCTTCTGCTCTTATACACGTTTTTTGAGCGTTGAGGAGCAGCTTTTAGTGCGCTCAATTTCAAAAAGTAATAAAGTTTGTGTTAAGTTCTACGGGGGTTATAGTGATGCGCAAAGACGTATTGCTTGTTTATATGATGGTGATGAACTTGAAAACTTTAATTTTCCGTTGCAAGCTTTAAGCTTTTCTTGTGAACGCTTAATAGGGATATCTCATAGGGACGTTTTGGGCAGCCTTATGTCACTTGGTATTAAGCGCGAAACTGTCGGAGATATTATTTTTGTAGATAATATTTGTATTATGTTTGTTGATACAGATATATCTGATTACGTTCTGCATAATTTAGTTTCTGTTAAAAATTACGGTATATCTCTTGGTTACTATGATGGCGAAGTGGAATACACGCATAATTATGATGAATTTTTTGCGATAGTTAGTTCTATGCGTCTTGATTGTATAGTAAGTGAGTTATCATCGTCATCGCGTACAAATGCTAATGCTATAATTGAAAGTGGAGCAGTATTTATTAATGGCATTCAATGTGTTAAACGTGATAAGCTGATTGTTTTAGGCGATGTGCTAACTGTGCGTAGATATGGAAAATATATTATTAAAGATATTGTTGGAAAAACCAAAAAAGATAGGTTTAAATTATTAATTTTAAAATATATTTAAGGGGTAAGGGAATGTTAAAACCAAACGAATTAAAAGAAAAAGAATTTGAACTCAGTGTGCTTGGTGGTTATAAGCGTGAGGATGTTGATGCCTTTTTTGCTGAGGTAACTTCAAATTATGAAAAAATATTTGAAGAAAATGCTGAACTGGTGCAAAAGTTAAAAGTATGTGTTTCTAAAATAGAAGATTATCAAAAAGATGAACAGTTTTTAAAATCTGCCATTATAAATGCCGAAAAACTAAATGAGAATACACTTAAAAAAATTGAAGAGCGTGAAAAAGCTGTTGAGCAGACCGCTAAAGAAAAAGCTGATTCCATTATAGCACAGGCGAAATCTGAAGCTGAAAACATAGTTGAATCTGCACGTGCTGACGCTGCAGAATCAATAAAGAAATGTGAAATTGAAACTGCTCGTAAAATTGCTGAATTGAAAGGTGAGATTTATACTGAGCAAGAAAAATTAGAACGCATGAAAAAAGAGGTTTCTGATTTTAAAGAAGGCGTATTTAAACTTTATAAGCAGCATGTTGATGTTATGTCCAAACTCCCTGATTATACCCCTGATTCCAAACCGGCAATAATTGAAAAAGAGGTTTATTCAGTTCCTGTGGAGGATGAACCTAAAATAGAAGAGCCGGGAGATACATTTGTTGAGGAACAACCAATTGAAAATGAAGTTGTAGAAGAAGAACCGGTTGATTTGAGCGATGTGAATGTCGATGATAAAACAGCAGAATTTATTATAAATAAAAAAAATGTAAAGAAAAATGAAGAGTTGCAATCAGAATCTTTTGAACAAAATTTTAAATTTAAGAGCCTAAAATTTGGCACTGATTTTGATGTAAAAAGTGATACGTAGGTAAACGAATTGTTTAAAAATAGATTATCCTATAACATATTGTGGATATTGTCCACACTTTTAATAGTGTTTATTGATCAGATCACCAAATATATAACTGTGCAAAAAATGCATCTTTACGATGAAATTCCGGTAATAAAAGGCTTTTTTCATTTGTTGTATGTTCGAAATCCGGGTGCAGGATTGGGTATGTTTGCCAACTCTCGTTGGGTGTTTATAACATTTACTTTTGTAGTTATTATTATCGCAATCATTTTATTAGTAGTTGATTTTTTTAAAAATACCTTTGCTAATGTCTCGATCATATTTATTCTCGGCGGTGGTATCGGAAATATGATTGATAGACTTGTGTTAGGTGAGGTTGTCGATTTTTTTCAGTTTCAAATAAAATATTTTGATTTTATCTTTAATGTTGCTGATATTTTTGTTACGTTTGGTACGATAATGTTCGTTATTTACTACATATTTTGGCACGACAAAGTAGCGGAGAGTTAAATGGATGAGAATCTCAAAATAATAGTTAGTGAATCTGAAGGCGGTATTCGTATTGATAAACTGCTTGTATCGTATTTACCCGATCACACACGTTCAAAAATTACTTTGCTTATTGAGTCTGAATGTGTATTTGTGAATGGTAAAATTGCACAAAAAAGTTATAAAACAAAAGTTAATGATGTAATTTCGGTAATCATTCCTAAAGTGCGTGACTGTGATATCACAGCAGAGAATATTCCTCTAGATGTTATTTTTGAGGACGACGACATTATAGTTGTTAATAAACCCAAAGGGATGGTTGTACATCCTGCTCAAGGCAATATGTCGGGTACTTTGGTAAATGCACTTTTGTATCACTGTAAAGGATCTCTTTCTGGTATTAATGGTGTTATGAGACCTGGAATTGTGCATAGAATTGATAAGGATACAAGCGGTTTGTTAGTTGTGGCAAAAAATGACATTTCGCATAATGGCCTTGCAAGTCAGTTTAAAGATCATTCAATTGAACGTGAATACAGAACTATATTATTTGGTAATGTTAAAAATCATTCAGGTACCGTTGTAAAGCCAATTGGGCGTCATCCTGTTAATAGGAAAATGATGGCATGCGTTGAGAAAAACTCCAAAAACGCTGTCACGCATTATGAGGTTATTGAGCATTTTAATGGTTTTACATATGTTAAATGTAATCTTGAGACTGGACGCACACACCAAATACGTGTCCATATGTCTAATATAGGTCATTTTGTAATTGGTGATTTGATTTATGGTAGAAAAATAAACAAAATCAATCTTGATTTTGAGGGACAGTGTCTTCATGCTAAAACGCTCGGCTTTATTCATCCTGTTAAAAATGAATTTATGAAATTTGATAGTGAATTGCCAAATTATTTTTTAACTACTTTAAATAAACTCAAATTTTTGTAAATAAGCCGTAGTTATGCGGCTTATTTTTAAATTTTTTACTAAATTTAGTGTTTACTATTTACAAAATACTATATTTTTAATATTAT
>JAZUOQ010000074.1:0-5283 GCA_045604775.1 Eubacteriales bacterium | reverse complement strand
GGTTATTTTCAGAACCAAAAAAAGGTCGAGAACTGCGAGAACCAATCCTAGCCCTTTATTTTTTGATCAATGGCTGAAAACAATGATGGCATAAATGTAATAAACTGAAACTCTTGGCTACATTATATAAGTGATGAAAGGGCATTATAGGGATTTAATATTACTCCCTAGAAAAGCCTTGTCCCATTTGGGACGAGGAGATTTTTATTGTTCTGTAGAAAAGATTTTGTGCCTACGACCGTAGGGTTATGAGCTCGAAGGGAGAATAACTTGTTGCGACGCCGAGCGCACCCAGTGGGTGAAGCAGCGAGGCGGTTAGCAGACGCCGCGGTCGAAATTTTTTACAAGCGAACGCACAATAAAAAAATTTCGGGCACCGCAAGAGGGCGGTCGTTGGTTCAAGTGCCTCGATCCTCTCCCGTAAACATAAAACGGGTTGAGGAGTAAAGAGACTTCGTCTCTGATGGAAATTCAAAACTTGAAATCACTCCGGTAAGTTTAGAAAAATCACAAAGAATTTTTTTTGTTTTTTCCACGATCTTGGCTTGATCTGTTAAAAGATACCGTTCTTTACTGTTTTTTAACATGGTCTTATAGAGCAAATAATGAGAAGGACCAACCTCCCCGCGCAGAGTAACTGCTCCGAGAGAAAAGAACATTTTATCCACTCGATATTTTATAGCGTTTTCTACCGTATCGTCACTATCCAATACATACGGACGCTCTTTCACCCTGCCACCAAGGCAGATAACCTCCATATCGTATTTCGTAAGCTCGCTTGCCAAAAACAAACTGTTTGTGATAACAGTAATATCTTTTTTGTCCGCCAGAAAAGGAACGATATGTTGAACAGTAGTGCTGGCATCTAAATAGACCGTTTCACCGTTTTTGATCAGTTCAGCGGCTTTTTTGGCGTTATTGCGTTTTTCTTTTTGCATATAGAACTGGCGTTGAACAAGTGGAGGAAGTCCGCCACTCACCGCTTCTGCACCACCGTAGCACCGTTTCAGCAATCCCCGTCGCTGCATTTCATTGAGATCGCGGTTGACAGTGGCAGTGCTGCAATCCAGCATGTGCGTCAGATACCTGACGGTTACAAATTTATCCTGCTCCAAAATTCGCAGAATCTGCTTTTGCCGTTGACTTTGCATAAGACCTCCGTGAGAAAGTTTGAGAATATCTCAAAAATCTAAACATAATTGACATAGTTTGATAAATTGATATTATGATACCATTCATTATCATAAGTGTCAAGGAGATTGCCATGCGAACCGTCAAAAACATAACCGAGGGCAATATCTATAAAAACTATTTGCAATATGCCGCTCCGCTAATTCTTTCCTCGATTCTCGTTTCACTATATAGCACTGTGGATGCCGTAATAGCGGGAAAATTCATAAGTGAGTACGCGCTGGGGGCGATCAGTTCCACAAGTTCTTTTGATGTTCTCTTCCATTCCTTTTTCAACGGTTTCTCCTGTGGGTTCTCAGTTTATGTTGCCCAACTTTTCGGTAAAGGAGATTATGCTGCCGTCAAACGCAATGTGGTAAATATGGTCACCTTTGTCGCTGTGATTTCCGCAACAGTTAGTTTGTTGGCGATCCTTTTTCGCGGACAGATACTGGATTATCTTAACATTGATCCCGTATTGCGAAAGGCTGCTGAAACTTATTTTGTGATTTATACGGCATCCTACAGCATTTCCTTTGTAAATATGATCCTGATGCGAACACTGTATGCCTTAGGAAGCACCTCGTTTTCACTCCTGACCTCGGTGGTATCTGCCGCTATCAATATTGCTGGAAATTTGGTAGCAGTGCTCGTGCTTGATTGGGGTGTTGCAGGGTTGGCCTTCTCCACAGTTATCTCCATTTTGTCTGTAACCGGAATCTACCTTTATATGACTGCAAAGGCTTTTCGTGAACTCGGAAACGAAAAGGTCTCCTGCCGTTTTAGCTTGACGGTAGTGAAGGATTCCCTTCGCTATACCCTTCCTGCCGCTGTGCAGAAGATGGCTTTCCAAGCTACCGGGATTTTCTTTGCCCCTGCCCTAAATGGTTGGGGCGCAGATGCCACTACTGGTTATTCCGTTATGTCCAAACTATATAATTTTTGCGGCCAAAGTTTCTGGAATATGTGCTCTGCCATGGACTGTTATACCGCTCAGGCGGTAGGTATAGGAAATGTTCAAAAGGTTCGCCGTGGTCTCAAGGCGGGTCTTTGGATGAATATAGCGGTGCTGACCCCCTTTGTTTTGTTGTTTACGATATTCACGGAGCAGTTTGCTTTGATGTTTTTTCCCAATGGCTACCATGGACTTGCGCTTGAATATGCGGTTCGCTTTTTTAAGGTATATCCGATTTTCCTTTATGTCAATATGATCGGACACTTGATGCATTCTTATATGCGGAGTATTGGGCGTGCTGCCACGGTGCTTTGGATCACGGTTTTCGGCAGTTCTGTGCGAATTGCGGCTACACTATTGCTGATTCCTCCCATGCACATGGACGGTGTCTATCTTGGATTAGTCCTGAGTTGGGCTGCAGACGGCATTCTATCAGTGATTCTATACTTTTCGCTTTATCATAAGGAAGAAAAACTTCGCAAGATCATAGAGCGGACTATGTGTAAATAACCGGTTGATTCAAAAAACTACGATATCTTTTTCGGTGCGACGTGTCAAAAAAACCTGTAATTCCATTCGGGATTACAGGTTTTTTCTTGTTATGTAGAAAAACTTTAATTCAGTATACCAATTGGGTTATGAGGTCGACGAGCGTTGCTCGCTCTCGTCGTCGCAAGCTACAATTTATTTTTCCGCCATTTATTTGGTGTAAAGCCGGTGTGTTTTTTAAACACAGTGCAAAAATGCGGGCGGGAGGAAAAGCCGGTGCTTTCCGCTATTACATCTATTGATGCGTTTGTCTGCAAAAGCCAACGGCACGCATCCGCCACACGCTGTTCTATTATTGCGTTGTGCAAAGTTTTGCCCGTTTCGTTTTTAAACACCGTCGCAATATAAACAGGGTGATAGCCGAAATACCGCGCGACATCGTCATTACCCGATATCTGTGATGCATACATTCGCACGAAACCCTGTATCTTTTCCGCAAGACGCTTTTCGGGCTTTATATCAGTGTCAGTAATTTTAAGAATATCAGCAAGCAAACTTTTTGCAAGTGCAGACGTTACAACGTCAGAATAAGCATCACGGCTCTGAAACGCTGTTACAATATCGGTAAATTTGCTGATAAGCTCATTACAGCCGTGCATTACAAGCGGTTTTTCAAAACCGATAACAAAAGCTTTATCAAAAACGGCATTTTTGTTGAAATAGTTGACAGGTGACGGACAAATCGCCTTCTTTTTGTCATCACACGCACGTGTCATATCAAAATTAAGCACTGCAACGCGCATTTTACCTCGAAAATAATAACCGCACCCAAGTGGAATAAAAATAGCAGTACCCTTTGACACAGTACACTCCTGCTTATCAATTACAAGCGTACCGTTACCTTCAAGCACCGCAAAAAGACGCATATCGTATGCAAGGCGGTGTCCCTCCCCCTCAAGCACTGCGTGCTGAAATTCAGCCGTGCGGACGTACGGATTACACTTTTCTATTGGAATAACCATAACTCACCTTTAATTTTTGAACTAATATATATATTTTCTATATTGATGATATCACATATCAATATTATAATCAAGACAAAAGAAAGGGTGAATTATAATGCTTTATGCAATTACCGACAGCGGTGAAAAATATCCGCTTACAGTGTCTGAAAAATCAGACAGAATACTTTATACCTTAAAAAAAGAAACTTTTGAAAAGTCAACGTCTGTAACCGTTACAGCAAATGAATTCTGTGCGGACGCAGGGGACGACGGCTTTTATATAGTACCTCGCTCTGTTTCACTTCTCGGTGATACACTTACAAAATTCACAAAGCGTGAGGATACCGAATATTACTGCCGCCACCCCATTATGTGCGCAGCATCTGTCAAGACGGATAAATTTTGCGGGCTTATCCGCTTTGAGCAAAACTATCGCGCAGGGTTTATTACATCTGTAAAGAACAATCACTATAGTTTCAGTATTATGTACACTTTTACCGATAGTGAAACATCGGTGCATGACAAGATATACGATGATATACGCATTGAAATAATCCCCTTACCGAATGCAAAAACAGCGGGTGATTTTGCAAAAGCAGAGCGTGAGCTTCGTATCGCACGCGGTGAGATAATGACACTTAAAGAAAAATGCGAACGTGAGATTGTTGATTATTCAAGAAAACACCCTGTTGTCCGTATACGTATGGGTTGGAAGCAAAGTCCCTCACCCTACAAGCATCAGCACAAAGACAATGAACCGATGATGCACACAGCCGTTACCTTTGCAAGAGTACGTGATATTGCAGATGCGCTTAAAAAAGCGGGTGTTGAAGGCGCAGACCTTCAGCTCGTAGGCTGGAACAAATCAGGTCACGACGGACGTTTTCCACAGCTTTTCCCCGTCGAAGAGGCTCTTGGCGGTGAACTTGAACTTCGCAAAACAATTGAGTATGTAAAGTCACTCGGCTACAAGATATCACTCCACACAAACCTTGTCGATTCATACGAAATTGCCGATTGCTTCAAGTGGGAGAACGTGTGCGTACATCAGGATGGAACATATCTTCAGCGTGGTGACTACAGCGGCGGTTATTCATATATCGTGTGTCCCAAAAAGCAGTATGAAAACAACAAAATGCATATGGAGCAGTTAAAAGATTTAGGTCTTAACGGTGTTCATTTTACCGATGTAATTTCAATAATAATGCCTGACGTATGTCATAATGAAAAGCACCCCTGCAGCACAAAAGAGGCAATTGAGATATCGAAAAAAATTATGCGTGAAACGAGAGAAACGCTTGGCGCTTTCTCGTCTGAGGGTGCATTTGACTTTGCTTTGGGTGAGCTTGACTACGCTCTATACGTATGCTTCGGTGACGGTTTTGGGGCAAAGAACATTCCGATATGTGATTCGTTTATTCCGTTTTTTGAGCTTGTCTATCACGGCATAATCCTTTACAACCCCATGAGCCCGACAGTAAACTTTACTATAAAAAATGCACGTGACAGACTACTCTTCTTTATGCGCGGCGGAAGACCGTCTTTCTATATCTACTCACGCTTCATAGCAAACGGTAAAGACTGGATGGGGCTTGTTGACCTCACCTGTGATAGTAATGAAAGTCTTGAAAAAACAGCAAAGGCGATTGCTGACGGTGAAAAGCA
>JAZUOQ010000073.1:0-3156 GCA_045604775.1 Eubacteriales bacterium | reverse complement strand
TGATACTTTCACACACGCAGTATATAAAACAACGGATATGTCAGACACATTCACGACATATCAAAAACCTTTGGCAACATTTTTTAGCACTAATTTCCCGGGAAATACAGCACAAATAGAGATTTACAAAATATCTGATGCTGAAAGTTATATAAAACTCAGAAAACTATATACTGATAACCGCATAATTTCAACTCTGCTGTCAAACGAACTGCGCTCATATGTAAAGGTTGACACATTTACATATGATATAAAAAGTGATGGTCATAATCACTATATAAAATACCCCGAAACACTTGAAACAGGTTATTACATTTCCGAAATCACTGTGGATGATAAGGTTTTATATCACGTTTTTCAAGTCAATGATTTAACCGTTTTCACATTAAATTCTAATGATAGTTACACAATATGGGTAAACAACACTGATTCAGCATTACCTATTTCAGATGCATCTGTAAAATATAAAAATCATACCAGAATAACAAATAACAATGGCATAGCTATATTTGAAGATTGTATTGACAAAAATGAAATTGCTTATTTTACAATAAGCAACGGAAGAGATCACGAGTATGTTTCAGCTATCAGTTCAGGTGATGAAATATATAATCCTTATAACTCATATCTATTCACCGATAAAGAAACTTACTACTCAAGTGACACTGTAAAGGTGTTTGGCTTTATAGCACTTAATACGGCTGAAAATACTATTCATAAAAATGCACAGCTATATTGCAGTTGGAATAATAAAACAATAGATATTGATATTGATGAAAACGGCACTTTCTCTGCCGAACTTGCACTAACTGACAATTTTACAAATAATGAAAGTTCAATTAATCTTATTCTTAATGGTAAACAATTAGCAAAAAAGAATTTCACACTAAGCGAATATAGCGATATTCAGTATAACATACAAATAACAACTAACAGTAACTCATATTTTAGAACACAATCAATTGAATATAATATATTTGTAACAGATAAATATGGCTATCCCGTTCCTAATGCACAGTTGTTTGTTAAAGAAGATAATGTATCGGTAACAACTGATTTAAATGGTTTTGCAACATACTCCTGTAAAGCCACTTATGACAAAAAATATGGCAACATTTCAAACGCAGCACCATCAAAACTTGACAAAACATTTATAATAGAAAGCGAAAATGCTGAATCTACGATTCAACAACATTCAACAATTGTATTTGATACTGATACTATGCTAGACCTGTATAAAAATTCAGATTCAAACTGGAATGTTGTTCTATACTCAACAAACACTGATGCTTTTTCAAGTGATCAAGCATATTTTGATTATTCTAATCCTGTTTTTTTTGACACTAATGATTCGCGCAAAAATTATGCAACCTCTGTCATAGATGGCGAAGTAACAGTAGAGCTGCATAAGATTTCATACGAAAAAGACTATGGTAATTATTATGAAGATCAAGTAAATGATAAATATGTATATAAATTTTACACCGTGGACGAAGTCATATCTTCAAAAACTTACTCAACTATAAACGGTAGTTTTTCATTTGCTGACTTCGAAATAGAGCCTGGTTATAATTACTATATTGAAGTTTTTGCTGATGGACAAGTTTATGGGACAGCGTATACAAGATATTACTTTTTAAACGAAGCAGATTACACTGACAAGTATCGTTTGGCATTATCAAATTCTGACAATTCCCTCTGCATCATAAATTGTGATGAAAACTCTATTGTAAATAATGGAAAACTTTTACTCCTTTACTCTGACAAATCAGGTACACAAAGTAGTATGCACGATCTTCAAACACCAATAATTCCATTAAATACAACAGATTATTCACAACTTGCAGCAACATATTTTGATGGAACTGATTACTATGTATTAAACTCAATAGAGATAAATAATGTTGTCAAAGATTTTAAAATTTCCGCACATACTGACAAACATATTTATACAGACTCTGATACCGTAAATTTAAGCATTAATTCATCAAACGAGGTTTCAACATCCTCATTAAACATCTGTGTAAGTGACGATCCAGACCATTATATGAGCGTATATGAAATGAATAAATATTTACGTAATACTAATAGTAACTTTATTTATTCAATGTCCACATACAACGCTATGCGGAAGGAAAATAACATCGCAGAAGAAAACGATGGTTTAACTGTTGCGGATCTATCAAATACACTTTATTTCGACACTGTAGAATTAGATTCAACCGGTAAAGCTCTTATATCTTTTAAATTACCTGGCACTTCACAAACTTATTATGTAACAATACAGGGTATTTGTAATGGCAAAATAGTTTCAAAGCAGTTAATAATCAACTCTGATTTATCAAAATTACAAACAACACCTGAAACTGAAGTAAAGACTACTTTTTCAGACTACGAAATAACAGAAAAAACACAAATTGAAAACAATGGATATATTGCAGATGTATATACCAGAATTTACAATGAGAATTACTCATTCTACTTCACTGCAATAAAAAATATGCTTGAAAACAGCGGTACAGATTTTGACGATATACTATGTCGTGAAATTGCAAGTTCATTCATATGTGGCGAAAAATTAGGATCATTAAATGGAAAAAGTTCAAAAACAGTAAACAACTATTTAAGTTCTGCTAATATTTCTAATAACAGCTACTTAGTTGAACAAACCGCATTAACGGTTGCAGTTACCAATGATATTATAAACAATACTCATTTAGCCAATCACTATTATGAGATTATAAATTCAAACCCAATCGGAACAGTAACTCTTAGCGCGTACATGGCATTGTCAGCTATGAGTATGCCTGTACTTAACGATTTAAATTATATATATCTAAATTCATCTTTAACTGATGAGGAATATATATATTTAGCTTTAGCATACTCATACGCAGGAGATCGAACAAAAGCTATACAAATATTTGATACTAAAATAAAGAGTCATATTAAAATGGCCAGTGAAATTGCACATTACCCTGCTCAAACACAAAGTGAAACAAATAAAATTACAGTTCTTTGTTCTGTACTCGCATCACAAATTTCACCAAGTTATGCAAAAGCTTTTATTAAGTATATTATTAATACTAACTCATTAACCGAAGACACAGCGATAACTTTAATATCATATACAAACGAATATATTCCATCAAATAC
>JAZUOQ010000072.1:0-4329 GCA_045604775.1 Eubacteriales bacterium | reverse complement strand
CATCAGGACGCTCATAACGCAGTATTTTTGCAATATATTCAAGAGTCAAAGGCTCCATATATATCTTGTCTGCAATTGTTTTATCGGTCATAATTGTTGCGGGGTTTGAGTTTGCAAGAACAACTTCATAACCTTCTTCTTTAAGAGCAAGACAAGCCTGAGTTCCGGCATAATCAAATTCTGCAGCTTGACCTATAACAATAGGTCCTGAGCCGATTACTAATATTTTTTTAAGATCTGTACGCTTAGGCATTAGCTTGTCCCTCCTGCATCATATTTACAAATGTATCAAAGATATAATCACTATCCTGTGGTCCCGGTGCGCTTTCAGGTTGATACTGAACAGCAAAGCATTTATCTTTAACGCAGCGCACACCTTCGACTGTATTGTCAAGAATATTGATATGAGTAATCTCTAAATCGGTATTTTTTAGGCTCTGTGCGTCAACAGCATAGCCATGATTTTGGCTTGACATTTCAATCTTGTCAGTAAGCAGGTTTTTAACTGAATATCCGCCCCTGTGTCCGTGCTTAAGTTTATATGTTTTGGCGCCATATGACATTGAAATAAGCTGAAGACCAAGTCCAATACCTAAAATCGGATATTTGCCGCGAAGTGATTTTACTAGTTCTGAAATTTGAATTACATCATTAGGGTTTCCGGGGCCGTTTGAAAAGAGTATACCGTTCGGATTCATAGATTTAATTGTTTCAAAGTCTGTATTCCACGGTACAACAGTTACGTTACATCTGCGCTGATTTAAACATCTTATTATATTAAGTTTTATACCGCAGTCAATTGCAACCACATTGTATTTTGGGTTTGTAGTTCTTGAGTACCAGCGTTTTTTACAACTGACCTTTGATACTGTATCATTCGGCAATTCAGTATTTTTAATAATTTTTAATCCGTCTTCAACAGTAGTGTTTATGTCGGTTATTAAAACTTTTTTACTTCCAGTATCTCGTATGATTCTTGTAAGCATACGTGTGTCTATTCCAGAAATAGCAGGAATATGGTTTTCATCGAGTATTTCTGAAAGTGTTTTTGTATAGCGGAAGTTTGACGGAGAATCATTATATTCTCTCACAATTAGTCCGCCTAGTGACGGCAATTTACTTTCAAAGTCGTCATCAGCAATTCCGTAGTTGCCGATAAGCGGGTATGTCATAACTACCATTTGATTGGCATAAGACGGATCTGAAAGTATTTCTTGATATCCAACAACAGATGTGTTAAAAACTATTTCACACACTTTATCGCAGGTATCACCAAAAGCGGTGCCATAAAATTCGGTACCGTCTTCAAGAATGATTTTTCTGTTTACTGATTTTTCCATACTATTTTTCCCTCCGATATGGTCATTAGGCATTTTCCGTAAACCGTAGTTCTATCAAAAGGTGTACATTTTCCTTTTGACAAAAAGTCATCAGTATTTACGGTGTATTTTTCACTGACATCGAAAACAGTTAGGTTTGCAACCTTTCCAATTTCAATCCCATAATCAAAATCAAAACGCTTTGAAGGGTTAACTGACATTAATTCGCATAACTTTTCAAGCGTAATAATTCCTGGTTTAACAAGGTATGTGTACATTATCGCAAATGATGTTTCTATACCGACAATTCCCATTAGACTTCCAATAAGTCCTTTTGATTTTTCTTCTGCTGTATGTGGTGCGTGGTCGGTTGCGATCATATCTATAGTATTATCACGTAATCCTTCAATCAAAGCTTTTCTGTCTTTTGGCGATCGAAGTGGTGGATTCATTTTATATCGTCCGTCATCCTTAAGCATTGTGTCATCTAATACAAGATAATGCGGCGCAGTCTCACAGGTGATATCAACACCGTCAGCTTTGGCTTTTCGAATTAAATCAACGCTTTCTTTAGTTGAAATATGACAAACGTGATATTTACATCCAGTTTGTTTTGCAAGAACTATATCGCGTTCTATTTGTTTCCATTCACTCTCACTACAGATACCGGGAATATTGTTTTGTTTTGAAAACTGGCAATCATTTATGCATCCGCCGTGAAGCAGATCATTTACTTCACAATGTGCAGATATTATTTTCCCGAGTTCTTTTGCAGTGACCATTGCCTCAAGCATAATTTGTTCACTTTGTACGCCTTTTCCGTCATCACTGAAACCTGTAACATATGGTGCCAAACTTTTAAAGTCCGAAAGTTTAGTGCCCATTTCATTTACAGTTATTGAAGCAAACGGACGTACAGAGATTTTTGCAGTTTCTTTTATTTTATCAAGCTGAATTTTAAGATTTTCAATACAGTCCGGCACTGGATTTAAATTTGGCATTGAACAGATGGTTGTATAACCGCCCCTTGCGGCAGCCTTTGTGCCGGTTTCTATTGTTTCTTTAAAAATAAAACCCGGTTCACGTAAATGCACATGCACATCTACAAAACCGGGGAATATATATTTGTTTGAAAAATCAAAAACTTCGATGCAAGGACGATTATAAACAGTGACACCTATATCAGCTATTTTACCATTTTCAATAAGAACATCTCTTTTAAAAAATGAGTTGTTTAAAAATACGTTTGCGTTTTTTAAAAGATAATTCATATGGGCCTCCTTGAATAATTTTTATAATTATATATTATTCGTTTCTTTTTGTCAACAAAACATATATAAATATTAAAATATTTTTTTATAATAAAGGCCTCGTGTGAATTCATCACAAACTGATTCACTTGATTTTATTTTATTTATTATTCTTAGGCATTCTTGAGGTGTTTCATCTGTAAAATACAACGTATAGAAATCAGCATTAGTTATTTGATTTAATTTATCGCCCATATTAATCGGATATATATTCATAAGTTGTGAAAATTGCTTGTTTCTGCATAAAACAGTCATATGGTTTCCTTGCCTGTCTGTAATGGTTTGTTTACCGTTACAGTTGTTGCAGCCGGATTGCTTTTTTAAAGGACAGGCTCTGAATGTCATAAGTGGCATTTTACCGTATACAATTAATCCTATAGGTATAGTTTTTTGTAATGAATTGAACCATTCTAAATTACATTCAAATGATGCTTCGGTCTCAGACAAATCAAGCGTATGATATTCTTTAAGAGCTAAACTGTTTAATATATTAAGTGAAAAGCCACCGATTATTTTAAATCCGAATTCTTTTGCAAGTGATATAGCATATAAATTTTGAGCGTATACTGTATTGATTCCATATTCTTTTAGTTTTTGAAGTTTAACTTTTGCATTATTGCAATTAAACATAAGAGAGGGTAATTCGGCAACTAGTTTATTATTGTATTTCTTGCATAGTTCTGGATTATTATAGATTTTTTCATAGTCTAGTATGATTTTATCAGTACTAAGTTGTATTTGTTCTTCTGTTTCAAATCGTGCATATATTTTAGGTTTAGTATTACTTGGGAAACAAGAATGCATTAACTTTGGAGTATAGTTATTGTTTATAAAGTAATTATAACTGTAACAACGTTTTTCAGTCAATAGTTCAAGCGCGTTCTTTCTTAGATTGTTTATAGCTGATACAGGTACTGACAAACCATCATCAATCTCAACTGAAATCGATGTAACACTAAATGGTGTACCTCCACATTTTGAGAGTGATTTCTCTACTGTAGCTTGATCAAGAGAACGTATTTTTGCAATCTCGGGTGTTATGCCGTGCAACTTTACACAGTTTATGCCATCAGAAACATCTAAACATATTTTTTGATTTAATTTAGCGGTAAAGTGCATTGTTGTTTTAATTAATTCAACTTCTTTACGGTATGAATTTGCTATTTCTTTTAAAACCGGAGATGCTGAGATGACATCTTCTTTAGTTCTGTAACCAAAAAGACTTCTGTCACGCTTGTTTGTAAAATAACCGTCGGTAAAACCACTTCTTGAAAATACTGCTTTGAGAGTTTCTTTATCATATTCTTTTGAATTTACTGCGTTTATACAAGATCTAGTCGATATTGCTACGTATTCAGGTCGCTTCATACGTCCTTCGATTTTTAAAGAATCAACACCGATTTCATTTAATTCAGAAACTTTATCTATAAGTGATAAATCTTTAAGAGATAGGGAATAATCACCGTTTTGTGATCTGAAATTAAGTCGGCATGGTTGTGCACACATACCTCTGTTTGCGCTTCGTTGACCGAGAACAGAAGACAAATAACATTGTCCGGATATACTCATACATAAAGCGCCGTGTACAAATACTTCCACCTCTAAATCTGTTGAACTTATAATTTGATGCAATTCATTTTTAGAAAGTTCTCTTGCAGGTACGACACGTTTAAAACCAAGTTGTTGAAGAACTTTAACAC
>JAZUOQ010000071.1:0-4464 GCA_045604775.1 Eubacteriales bacterium | reverse complement strand
GTATTACCGAAGAATAGCATAGAGTTAAACTATACTTAACTGAATTTATGACGACATTGGAAAATGCCGAAAATATAAGTACAAGTAAAACGGTAAATAATATTAAAGTGATAATAGTAGACTTTTTCATATTATTTTATATGCAAAAAAAGTGTTAATGTTGCATAAATTTCACTAAGGAGTGATTGAAGTGAGTGCTGGTGTAGTGAACTTTGTAAAAGGCGAGGATAATGTAAGCAATTCCCCTTCAATTGAGATTATAGGTAATAAAAGAGTGGTGATCGAGCAAATGAAATCAATACTTGAGTATGAAAATGATAGTGTACGTGTCACAGCAGGGGGGATTACCGTTTCAGTAAGTGGTAAAAAACTGACTTTAAATAACTACACTGACGGTGTTATAGTTATAGATGGTATCATTAAAAAAATTTCTTTTGATTAGGGGTTATATCGTGTTAACGCTGTTAAGGTTTTTACTGGGTAGTATAACAATAGAACTTAGCGGAAGTATTGAACACTTTTTGAATGAACTTTATAAAAATGAAATTAAGGTGTGGGATTTACATAAAACCGAATGTGGAAAACTGCAAATAACAATTTATGCTTTTTCGTTTAAAAAGATAAATAAAGTCTGTGACAAGACAAAAGTAAAAATGATGGTGCTTAAAACAAACGGTGCTTTGTTTTGGGTGAAGCGCTATCGAAAACGATATGGTATTGCTATTGGAGTTGTTCTTTTTGTTTTAACTATATGGTTGTCATCATTATTTGTTTGGCGTATAGAAGTCGAGGGTTGTAAAACAGTTACGTCATACGATGTTGTGACAAGACTTAAACAAAATGGTCTTTATGAGGGCGTTTTGAAAAATAAGATTGAAGTTGCTAAAATTGAAAATGAATTTCTTAAAAATTATGATTCAGTAAGTTGGATATCAATAAATATAAAAGGTACGACGGCTTATGTAGAGATAAGAGAAATAGATGAACAACCCGATCTTGTTAATAATAGTGAACCGTGTAATATTTATGCTATTAGGGACGGAATAATAGTATCAATAGATGATTATATGGGTTATAGTGTTGTTAATGTTGGAGATGCCGTTACAGCCGGAGATTTGCTTGTGAGTGGTAATTATACCGATAAATACGGTGTTGAGTATAAACTTCATTCCTACGCAAAGGTTATGGCGCAAACTGTACATAGTCATAGTGTAAGCGTTCCGTTTGTTACTACTGAACATATTAAAACAGGTACAGAAATAAACAGGTATTCTTTAAAATTAACAAGATTTATTATTCCTCTTTATTTTAATAAAAAAATAATATATAATAATTATGATATAACTAAATCTGAAAAATTGCTGAACTTTGGTAATGGTTTTGTTTTACCGATTGGCATTACAAAAACCACATATACCGAGGTGGAAAAATGTAATGTTAGAAAAAGCAAAGAAGCAGCATTATATGATGCGTATGAAAAACTGTACGATTATGAGAATAATCTTACAAATATTGCTGTGAAGTCGAAGAAATACGAAGAAATCGAAAATGATGAATGTGTTACGGTAACTGCAATTTATGAATGTTATGAGGATATAGGTATATCGCGGAAAATTGATTGAAAGAGGAAATTTTAAATGGAGAAAACCCTTTGTGGTGTAGATATTGAATATCTGTCTGTTGTTTTTGGTGCATTTGATGAAAATGTTGAAATACTGGAGAAGGAACTATCTGTTAAAATAATCAGCAGAGGTGATATGCTTTCAGTTAACGGGGAAAAAGATAATGTTGACCGCGCAGTGAGAACTCTTGAAAATCTTATGGATATTGCCAAAACTCGTGATATAATTGATGTTCAGACTGTAAAGTATGTTATAAACCTTTCTAGTGATGAGGATAATAGCAATGTCGCCAAAGCCCTTGATGAGTGTATATGTATAACATCTTCGGGAAGACCTATAAAACCTAAAACTATTTCACAAAAGAAATATGTTGAAAGTATTGATAAGAATGTTGTCACTTTTGGTGTAGGGCCTGCGGGTACGGGTAAAACATATCTTGCTGTAGCACTCGCAGTCACAGCACTCAAAAATAAACAAGTATCAAAAATTATACTTACACGACCTGCAGTTGAAGCGGGGGAAAACCTTGGTTTTCTTCCCGGAGATTTACAGAATAAGGTGGATCCATATCTTCGTCCGCTGTATGATGCTTTATTTGATATGCTTGGTGCAGATACCTATCTTAAATTTATGGAAAGGGGTATTATAGAAATAGCTCCGCTTGCATATATGCGAGGACGTACGCTGGAAAATAGTTTTATTATATTGGATGAAGCACAGAACACCACGATTGAGCAAATGAAAATGTTTCTTACGCGTTTTGGTTTTAATTCAAAAATAGTAGTGACAGGTGATGTGACACAGGTTGATTTACCCAAAGGTAAAACATCGGGACTTATTCACGCTCTAAAGATACTTGAGGATATAGAGATGATAGGTATTCACAAATTCAGTAAAAAGGATATTGTTCGTCACGCCCTTGTGCAAAAAATAGTAGATGCTTATGAGAAAGCATTTGATAAAAGGGAGAGGTCATAGTGAAGTTAAATGTGATTTTTGATGGTGAGTTTGAAAACAAAACAATAGAAAAAGTTATTCAAGCAACTCTTGAAAGTGAGGGTGTTGAGTGTGATTGTGAAATTGAAGTTGTGATAGTTGATTCAGATGAAATGCGTGCACTTAATTTTGAAACAAGAAATATTGACCGTGAGACCGACGTATTGTCATTTCCTATGTTTGATGGTAAAGAAAATATTGTAAATGATGAAAGCGGGTATGCTTTTTTAGGCAGTATGGTTATTTGCTATGACCGTGCTGTTTCTCAGGCTGAGGAGTACGGACATTCTGTTATAAGAGAAGCGGCATTTCTTACTGCGCACAGTGTTTTGCATTTACTTGGATATGATCACGAACTTGGTGAGAAATATGAACGTGAAATGTTTGATAAGCAACGTGCAATACTTGATTCATTAGGTATAAAAAGATGAACATACTTGTTAAACTATTGCTAAGTTTTAAATATGCGATTCGTGGAATTTCTTATTGCATTTTACATTGCCGCAACTTCCGTATACATATTGTTGCTGTAATTTATGTTCTGTATTTCAGTAAGTTTTATAATTTTGATAAAATGGTTTATGTACTACTTTGCATTTTATTTGCCATTATTTTGTCAGCAGAGGCTATGAACACCGCTCTTGAAAATACATGTGATGCAGTGTCAGATACATTTACACAAAAAATACAGTACGCAAAGGATTGTGCGGCAGCATCTGTCTTAATTACAGCTTTAGCCGCTGTGATAATTGCTGTGATTCTATTCTGGGATTTATCTGTTTTTTCTAATATAGCCGAATATTTCATTTTGTACCCTGTGAGAATACTGATTCTTATACTATCAATTGCAGTGTCGGCATTATTTATATTTTTTGAGGATGTTTTTAATAATGGAAAATAAAACTATATTTGTTACTATATGCGGAAGACCTAATGTGGGTAAATCAACTATACTTAATGCTATTTTAGGTAAGAAAATTTCAATTGTGTCGCCAAAGGCTCAGACAACTCGTGTACGTGTTACCGGAGTTCTTACAAAGGATGCCTGCCAGTATGTGTTTTTGGATACACCCGGTATGCATCGCGCAAAAAGCGGATTGGGACAGGCTATGGTCCAAGCAGTAAGTGAGGGGATAGAAAATGCAGATGTTACTCTGTTTGTTGTTGAAGCAGGTGATAGGGTTTGTTCTACAGAAAAAAACATTATAAAAATGCTTAATTCTAATAAAATGCGCGCCTTTCTTATTGTCAATAAAACTGATATTGTAAAAAAAGAAGAAATACTTAAGACTATTACCGAATTTTCTGCACTTTATGATTTTGAAGAGATAATTCCGGTTAGTGCAAAAAGTAAGGACGGTCTTGATTTGGTTTTGGATGAACTGAATAAAAGAGCTGAGCCCTCCTTTTTCTATTATGACAATGATTTTGTAAGCGATATGCCAAATGCAAATTATGTGTGTGAGGTGATCAGAGAAAAAATGCTTTATAATCTTGGCCTTGAAATTCCTCATACTGTTGCTCTTTTAGCGGAAAGTTATAGTGAAACCGATAATCTTGTAAAATGTTCAGTTACCATTTATTGTAATCGAGATACCCACAAGGGTATTATTATAGGTAAACAGGGCACGATGTTAAAAAAGATATCAACCGAAGCCAGACTAGATTTAGAAAAATATTTTTCAAAAAAAGTGTTTATTGAATGTTTTGTTAAAGTTAAAAATGATTGGCTAAACAATAGCGGAATGCTTCGTCAGTTAGGTTTGTAAAACATTACCTGTTTATAAAATAATCCTTGGTTAAAAATAATTTTACTTAATACAATATAAAAGGGTGATTATTTTGA
>JAZUOQ010000070.1:0-8799 GCA_045604775.1 Eubacteriales bacterium | reverse complement strand
CATTATGCAAATAAGCACAAGAGCAATTATTGACTTAAGCTTTGAAAGCTTCATTCGCAATTACCTCCCAGTAGAAACTGCTTATAGTTATAGATAATTATACTTATAATCGTAAGTCAAGTATATCATATAGCATTAAGCATTTCAAGGGGAATATTAAAATTGGTCAAGGTGCATAAAAAACTTTTTTAATTTTTGTTAGTTATGACTGCTTGGCACGATCTATCAAATAGCCCATTCTGGCTCTCAAACCAAGCAGTTCGTAACACAAAGCATCAACAAGTTTAGGCTCACTGGTAAATGCTATTTTTGACTCAACCGCTTCTATCTGAGCTTTGATGTATATAAGTTCTGTTTTTTCGTCTGTCACATAAGCAATTTGTTTCATAAAAGTCTCACTCCTTTTACTAAATAATTGACAAAATAAAGTTGTGTTATACATATATATTGAAAAAAGAAAGATAATATGCTACAATAATATTACCCTTTTTAAACGGAGGAGAACTATGATCAAAGACAAAAAGAAATTCATCACATTTTTTTTAATTTCCTTTGCAATCACAGCAATCGTTGTATGCTTTTCTGTATTTGTACTGTTTCGCGGTATATTCTATAACGCATATCGAAATAAAGGCAATACACTTTTTGAAAAAGGCAGTTATACCGCTGCGATTGATAACTATGAAACCGCTCGCGGCTGGAAAGGTAAAAAACAGGAGATATATCTGTTGCTTGCCAAGTCTTACTGTGCCATTGAAAACTATGACAGTGCCGCAGAAATAATCGACCTTGCAATCGATAAAAAAATCACCACTGCTGACAGCGGGCTTGAGGAATTGTATACAATGCGTATACAAATAATGTCTGCAAGCGGAGATCTTTCCGGCGCAGTACAATACATTGACAATATCAGCGACCAATATCTTATTAAAAAAATACAGGATATACGTCCCGCCGATCTGTCATACACACCGACTCAAGGCAGTTACGACAAGACACTGAAAATGGAGATAACGGTACGAGAGGGCGAAACTGTTTATTACACAACCGACGGAACATACCCCACTAAATATTCAAATCTCTATGTCGAGCCTATCAATATAGGCAACGGCAAAACTAATATAACGGCAGTATCTGTCAATACAAAAGGTCTGGTTTCTCCACTATTGTCCGTTACATATACAGTGACAAACGAAAATGAGACAGTAGTATTTGATGACAGCAAAATTGAACAGATGGTACGTGCAGAGCTTTCCAAACCAATAGGAAATATCCGTATAAAAGAACTCCAAAGTATTACAAGTCTCAACAGTTATACAGCAGATGGATATATCAAAACGCTATCTGATCTTGACCTTATGCCAAACCTTGAAATGCTTATACTCGACGGCGAAACCAATATGCTATCGATATCACAAATATCAGGCAAAACAAAGCTGACACATCTTTCACTTTCAAACTGCGAACTTGACAGTACTGAAATCAATGTACTCGGCGGTCTGACTGCTCTTGAAACGCTTGATTTATCAGAAAATGACCTTACATCAATCAGTGTTTTATCAAACCTGACATCGCTCAGATATCTGTACCTGAACAGCAACAGCATAACGGATATTTCAGCATTATCCGGCGCATCTGAATTGATTATGCTTGATGCATCTAATAACTTCATTTCAGAAATTCCCGATCTATCTGCAAGTACGAAGTTAGAAACTCTAGTCATTGCCGGAAACACAGTATCTGATTTAGGTGCGGTGCACAATCTTACAGGACTAATCTATCTTAATATTTCATCGAACAATATCAAAAACGCCAAAACACTCAGTGCCCTTACCCATCTTAAATCGCTGTACATTTCGTTTAACCCGATAGCAAACTTTGATTTCCTTACATCAACAACCTCACTTAAAGAACTTGATGTAAGTGAAACCTCATTTGTAAGCACAAAAGTGCTTACAAACCTAAGCCTTACCTATTTCAAGGCAGACAATACAGGCATATCATCGCTTAATGACCTTGCAAATTCAAAAGAACTTACTACTCTCAGCATTGCAAATACCAACGTTACCGATCTTTCACCTATCCTGCCGGCAAATAGCCTTGATTATCTTGATATATCGCACTGTAAAATTTCAGATCTGAGTTCACTTTCTCAGTTTCCTGCTCTTTATACACTCTGTGCAACAGATGTAAATGTTACAGGTATACAATTTATGATACCCGATATAATGATAGTTCAATAAAAAAACAACAAAAAAATGACCGATTTCTCGGTCATTTTTTGTTCACAAATATTAATCTAAAATTATACCGTAAGCTTCGCGGGGCAGACATACTGCATTAGCTTCATCTGTATCGATATGCATAGCAGTGGCAAATTTATCAGAAACACGAAGTACTGTTTCGTTGAATACAACACCGCGCTCACCATCAATTTTAACTGATACATTCTGTCCGTCTTTAAGACCCATTTTCTCAGCGTCCTCAGGAGTCATATGTATATGGCGCATTGCGGCAATAACACCCTCTTCAATGGTAACCTCACCTGCAGGTCCTTTAATGGTTACAGAACCTGTACCTTTTACATCACCGCTCATACGAACAGGGGCAGATACACCAAGTGTTCTTGCATCTGTAAGTGATATTTCAACCTGAGTTTCAGGTCTTACAGGTCCAAGAATTGAAACATTTGCAATAGTCTTTTTAGGGCCGATAAGATCAACACGCTCAGCACTTAAATACTGACCGGGCTGTGAAAGATCACGTACAGGAGTAAGTGTAGCCCCCTCACCAAACAGTATCTCAAGATCTGCCTGAGTTACATGTATATGTCTTGCGGACATCTCAACTATTATTTTCTTTTCCATTTTAGCATTTTCCTCCATCATTTTTTATTATTTTACAACCAAAATATACTTTTTTCAATAGCAATCAGTAAAAATAACCTGTATTTTGTCGAAAAAAATAAACTGGGTATGGACATTTTTATTAAAACATTGTATAATATCATAAAATCGTTGAAAGGGGTTTTAAAAAAATGAAAGCGACAGGTATTGTTAGACAGGTAGATGCGCTTGGCAGAATCGTGCTTCCTATCGAACTTCGCAGAACACTTGACATTGAGATTAAAGATTCACTGGAGATATTCACTGACGGCGATGATATTATTCTCCGTCCATACAGACCGTGCTGTATCTTTTGCGGTGAAGGAAATGATATCAGTGATCATATGGGCAAAAAGGTATGCCGTTCGTGTATCGAAAAGTTAAATAACAAATAATTTAAACCGCCTTAAAAAAGGCGGTTTTATTATTGATTTATTCCGAAAACTATTATATACTATTAAGATAATCGGATAAATATGAAAGGAAAATTTGCGAAATGGATAAAAAGTATTATATTTCTACAGCTATCGCTTATACCTCCGGTAAACCACATATCGGTAACACTTACGAAATCGTGCTTGCAGACAGTGTGGCACGTTATAAGCGAATGCAGGGCTACGATGTCTATTTCCAGACCGGCACCGATGAACACGGTGAAAAAATTCAGATAAAAGCAAAAGAAGCAGGCATTACACCTAAGGAATTTGTTGATAATGTCGCAGGTGAGATAAAACGCATCTGGGATGTTATGAATACCACCTACGACAAATTTGTCAGAACCACCGACCCTGTTCACGAAGAAAAAATTCAGAAAATTTTTACGAAATTGTATGAGCAGGGGGATATCTATAAAGGTGCGTACGAAGGACTTTACTGCACACCCTGTGAATCCTTCTTTACCGAAAGTCAGCTAGTTGACGGCAACTGTCCGGACTGCGGACGTCCGGTCAAGAAAGCCAAAGAGGAAGCATATTTCTTTAAGCTCTCAAAATATGCCAAACAGCTTGAGGAACATATTGAATCTCACCCCGAGTTCATATGGCCGCCTGCAAGAAAGAACGAAATGATAGACAACTTTATAAAGCCGGGTCTTTCCGATCTTTGTGTTTCACGTTCGTCTTTCGATTGGGGCATCCCCGTTCCGTTTGATAATAAGCACGTAGTTTATGTGTGGATAGATGCACTTTCTAACTATATCACTAACATAGGTTATGATCCCGAAGGCAATCACACTGAGGAATATAAAAAATACTGGCCCTGTGATATGCACCTTATCGGCAAAGATATCGTTCGTTTCCACACGATATACTGGCCAATTCTGCTTATGGCTCTCGGTGAGCCTCTGCCTAAGCAAGTATTTGGTCATCCGTGGCTTATTATGAGTGACGGTAAAATGAGTAAATCAAAAGGCAACGTTCTGTATGCTGATGATCTTGTCGACAAATTCGGTGTGGATGCTATCCGTTATTTTGTACTGCATGAGATCCCATTTGCAAACGATGGTGTCCTTTCTTACGAACTGATTATCGAACGTATTAATTCAGAACTTGCAAACATACTTGGAAACCTTGTTAACAGAACCATCACTATGAGTAAAAAGTACTTCGGCAGTGTCGTTTCTCACGGCAAATCCGAAGAACTTGATAACGAGTTAAAAGCATTGGCACTTGAAACTCCAAAGCTTGTTGAAAAGCATATGAACAGTATGCATATTGCCGATGCTATTGATGATATCTTTGCGCTTCTGCGACGTGCAAACAAATACATTGATGAAACAGAACCGTGGATACTTGGCAGAGAAGGCGGCGATCACGAAAGACTCAAAGAAGTTCTTTATAATCTTATTGAATCAATCCGCTTTGCAGCAGTACTTCTTGAACCGTTTATGCCTGACACGGCAAAAGCTATACACGACCAGATAAACGTACAAAATGCAGGTCTTGATTCATTAAAATCCTTCGGTTATATCAAAGATAACCATAAACTTGGTGAAGCAAACATTCTTTTTGCAAGAATAGATGCTGCTAAAAAGCTTGCAGAGATAGAAGCTGAAAATGCCGCAAAAGCACCTAAGCGTCCCGAAAAACCCAAAGAGGATCAGATAAACATCGACGATTTTGCAAAAGTATCACTTCGTGCAGCAAAAGTATTATCCTGCGAAAAACTTAAAAAGAGTGATAAATTACTTGTACTTAAAGTTGATAACGGTTTCGAAGAAAAACAAGTACTTTCGGGTATAGCGCAGTATTATAAGCCGGAAGAACTTATAGGTAAAACTATTATTTTAGTTGACAATCTGGCTCCTGCTAAGCTCAGAGGTGAAACAAGTGAGGGTATGCTTCTTGCAGCGGATACCGACAATGGTGCAACTGTCATATTCCTTGACGATACTATACCTGCAGGTGCAAAAATACGATGATTCACGGACTTTTTGATACGCACGCACATTTGTATGAATCTGTTTATCTTGAAAATCTTGATAATATAATGTCCGAACTTACACAAAACGGGATCGAAAATGTAATTTGTGTCGGTTGCAATATAAAAACGACCAAAGACTCGATTGCCATTTCAGAAAAGTATCCGTTTGTGTATGCCGAGGCAGGCTTTCACCCGTGTGATACAGGCAATATAACAGATGATATGTGGGAGGAAATGAAACTCCTCTCACAACACAAAAAAGTAGTAGCCATTGGAGAAATAGGTCTTGATTATCACTGGGATAATGTTCCTCGAGATACCCAAAAATATTGGTTTTCAAAACAGCTTGACTATGCAAACGATATGGGACTACCGGTAGTTATACACTCGCGCGAGGCAACGCTGGATACATTGGAAATACTAAATCAGCATCCTGTTAAAAAAGGTGTATTCCATTGTTACAGCGGTTCAGTTGAAACTCTGAAAACGGTAATGGATATGGGACTTTCCATCTCACTCGGCGGTGTTGTCACTTTTAAAAATGCGAAAAATGCACAGGAGTGCGCAAAAGTTGTTCCGCTTGACAGACTTATGCTGGAAACAGACTGTCCATACCTTGCTCCCGAACCATTCAGGGGTAAAACAAACCGACCGGATTATACAATTTACGTGGCTCAGAAAATTGCACAACTCAGGGATATGTCTGTACAGGATATCATTGATATTACAAGACATAACGCAAAACAAATGTTTAATATATAATTAAAGACGGAAGATTTATTAAAAATCTTCCGTCTTTAATTATTTAGATACGATTTTGTCTTTACCGCCCATATATGATCTGAGCGCTTCGGGAATTCGTACCGAATATTTTTCACCGTCAAACTCAAGGTTGTTTTCAAGGAAAGCTATAAGCATACGCGGAGGTGCAACAACAGTATTATTAAGCGTATGAGCAAGATACTTCTTACCGTCTTCTCCCTTAACCTTTATACCAAGTCTTCTTGCCTGTGCTTCACCGAGATTAGAGCAAGAACATACCTCAAAATATTTATTCTGCTTGGGTGACCACGCCTCTACATCATATGATTTAACCTTAAGATCCGCAAGATCTCCCGAGCAACATTCAAGCGTACGCACAGGAATATCAAGTGAACGGAACAGTTCAACACTGTAACTCCACATCTTATTAAACCAATCCATACTATCCTCAGGCTTACATACAACAATCATTTCCTGCTTTTCAAACTGATGTATACGATAGATACCGCGCTCCTCAATACCGTGTGCACCCTTTTCTTTTCTGAAACAGGGTGAATAACTTGTAAGTGTAAGCGGTAATTTCTCCTCAGGTGTCATCGAGTTTATAAACTTACCTATCATTGAATGTTCACTTGTGCCTATAAGATAAAGGTCCTCACCTTCAATCTTGTACATCATAGCATCCATTTCGGCAAAGCTCATAACACCAGTAACAACATTTGATCTTATCATAAACGGCGGAATACAGTATGTAAATCCTTTATCGATCATAAAATCGCGTGCATATGCAAGAACTGCGCTGTGCAAACGGGCAATGTCACCCATAAGATAATAAAATCCTTCACCTGCAACCTTACCTGCGGCATCTTTATCAATACCGTCAAACGCTGCCATAATGTCAGTATGATAAGGTATCTCAAATTCTGCAGGCTTTGCCTCACCAAAACGTTCAACCTCAACATTCTCACTGTCATCTTTACCAATCGGAACACTCTTATCAATGATGTTGGGTATTGTCATCATTATAGTTTTTATTCTTTCACCGAGTTCTGCCTCAAGCTTTTCACACTCCTGAAGTTTTTCCGACTGTTCGGTAACAAGCTTTTTCATTTCCTCGGCTTCTTCGCGCTTGCCCTGCCCCATAAGCATACCTATCTGCTTTGAGATCTTGTTACGGTTTGCACGAAGGTTGTCCGCTTCCAGCTTATTCTTTCTGTTTTGTTCATCTAAAACCAAAACTTCATCCACAAGGCTAAGTTTTGAATCCTGAAACTTATTCTTAATATTTTCTTTTACAATATCGGGATTTTCCCTGACAAATTTTAAATCAAGCATCGTTTTCCTCCTACTTGAATTGCAAATTTCAGTAATATGATATATCATTATACTGTATAAAAAAAATTTTTTCAATATTTTTTGTAACCAAATCGTGTTTAGAATGCATTATTTTTATGAAGGAGGCGGTAATATGAATCAAAACTTTGAAAAAATACTAAACGAGCACGGACCGTCGGTATACCGTCTTGCGCTGTCACGTCTCAAAAACCCAGATAAAGCAACGGATATATATCAGGAAACCTTTTTACTGCTTCTTGAAAAGAAACCGAACTTTAAACATAAAAACCAGCTTCGTGTCTGGCTTATACGAACCACTCAAAACCTTATTTTGCGCGAGTGGAGACTTTGCGAAAATACCAGAACCTCACCGCTTGATGACATAACCATCTCAACTACCGATAGCAGCACTGCTGAACTTTATAACTTGATGGAACAGCTGACCGAAAAACTAAAAGTTCCCGCACTTTTATATTACATAGAAGATATGAGTGTTAATGATATTTCAAAATCACTTGGAATTTCCATATCAGCTGTAAAAACAAGACTTGCCCGTGCACGTAAAGCACTTAAAGACATTTTAGAGGAGGAAATATAATGAATATAAAAAACATTAAAAACTTAACACCCTCCGCCAACGCAAAAAATGAACTGCTTTTAAAAGCCGCAGACAATGACCGTGAATATCTTGAGAATCTTGCAAAACTAGATTACAAAGAGGATAAACAAAATCATTTTATACAAATAGTAGGTACAGTTGCTGCAGTTTTGGTACTGGTCGCAATAGTCACAGTATGGTCTCTTATAGGCAGAGGGATACGCATAACAGCCCCTGTTCCACCGTCCAATAATCCTATCAACAGTACTGAGAATATTTATTATGCCATACTGGGAACCGATTTATCTGTGACAGAAGGCAGGGATGATTTTCAGAAATTTTTCGATGATTATTTGAACGGAAAACCCTGTGTTCTGGACATTTTCAGAGTGAACAGAATAGAAAACGGGAAATTTATAGGCTATTCAATGATTTTTGAAATGAGCCAAAACGGTAATGGTATTTTTTATTACCGCACTGCAAATGATACTGAGTATTTAAAATATGAAAATGCTGAATATTATGCAGAAAACTTTTTATATACAAAATCGAACCCACTTACAATATCGGGCATATGCTTTGCAATATTGGACGATATTGATTATATCAGTTATTCTGAAAAAAGCATACCGATGTCAATAGCTTTAGACCTGTCATTTATTCAGAACACATTTGAAAATTCCGATAAGCTTTATGATATTGATAACGCAGATGTTTTAAAGGTTGAAAATGGATTTATTACTGAAAACGAACAGTTACTGTACAGTTTTCTGGAAAAACATTATTGCGGAAATCCGG
>JAZUOQ010000069.1:0-3201 GCA_045604775.1 Eubacteriales bacterium | reverse complement strand
GGTAAATGAATATGCCTTAATATACAGCATATATTGCTTTTTAGAATTATATCTGGTTGCAAAATTATACAGGATATTATTATCAAGTGTGAATGTGCGGTTATCTTTGCCAACAGCACTGTCACTACCTCTGAAATACATCAGATATCCGCCGCTTGAGCTTGACGAATACAATTCACGAATGTTGGAATTTTTAATTGTAAATGCCGCATCAGAAGCCTCGGTATATATAACGGCGCTGGCACCTGTTAGACCACAGCTTCTGCCATTGGGTATCCACATATTATCAAAGGTAACATATGCGCTTGTATACTGATTTAATAATTTTGTATTATTTTTTACCTTTTTAATATAAATATTCTGTGCTGTAAACTCATCAGTATTACTTGCAGCCTTTGAGCTTGCATTATTCATATCAAACAGAGTGGTCTTACCTTTACCATTCACATCATTTATAAGAATGTTCTTTAAGGTAATAGATGTTTGAGTATCATTTACCTTTCTCGCAGTATCTACAAATGAGCCATTTAATGTAAAGCCGTACATTCCGACTGTACCGGCAACACCGCCATCAATAATCAAGTTATTTATAATAATCTGATTATCCATATAATCAGTATTTTCTGCCCAGTCACTTCCATCAGTTTCTGTGCCGACAATATGTGGTGATGTGTTGTAGTTAGGTGCGTAAAGATTTACAGGATATTTTACGGTAAAATCTTCATTTTGGGTAATGCTGTCACTGTTTATAAGAATATCCCTGTGTCCAGCCTGATAAGCCGCATCAATTGACTCAAAAGCGTTTACACCTGCTATGAACATATATCTGCCGCCTGCCCAGTTTGCCATAACAACAGTGTCTTTTGCAACACCACTGGCAGCACTTGTTACAATAGCGAAGTTGCGGATATTTTCGTCAACTTCCTCAGCCTGAGTAAATTCAATTACAGGATAGGTGTAAATTATAATATTATAAGTTCTTTGAAGTAAGCCATCCGCTGTACGCAGTACGAATTTATACTGAAGTTCGGTATCGGGATCGCTTTCTGCAACAACGATATTTGAAGCAACATTATCCTGACTATCATACAAGATACCGTAAGTAGCGTCAGATGTCTTTATCTGTGAAGGATTGAATGAACCCTCGTCAAGAACAAATGAAATCTTCAGCGAATTGTGGTCAATAGCAAGATTTGCGCTGTCATCAAGACCTAAAATTGCTGTTATAGAGAATTCTGAAATCTTAATAGTCTTATTGTAATCAAGGTAATAATCCTGATCTGCATAAGGATGTGCCACGCCGTTGTAACCGTCAAAGGTAAGAACAGGTGAAATATATGTGTTTGTGAAATATTCGCGGTTACCAAGCTTCAAATCAAATGTAGTACCGGTATTGCTAAAACCGATAAAATCATTATTATCAAATACAAAGTTATCCAGTTTTCCAGCAGCTACATCATCAAGATTATCAGTGTCCGCATCGGTGAAATACTCACTTCCTGCGATTGTAAATGCTTTTGATGTACCTGTTTCGGTATAGAATAAGTTGTTTGTAACACTCATAGAGTTTGTACGGTTGGGAGCGTATGCAACAACTGAACCTGTACCAACTGCATTATAGAATACGTTATCGGTAATTGTGATGTTTACATCTTTGTCATTGCCTTCGGGCTTAAATACCAACATATCGTTTGATGTAGCACCGTCGGAATCCCTGAACATTGAGTTTTTGATCACATAATCAGCACCTGCGTTTGCAGAACCGATTTTGAACTCACCAAATAAGTTTTTAAGGTTACCAGTGAAATCAACATATGCATTATCAATATTTACATCACCGTAAGCATTGATCAAACTGTCCTGAGCCATTACATTTTTAATGTAAAGGTTTGTGATATTAAGGCTGTCTGCATACTCTTCGCCAAAGTCACTGTCAGAGCCATTTCTGCCGCGCTCATTAAGAACTTTAAATACATAACCGGAGCCGGCTGCTGTTGTGGTGTGGTCAACAACAGTATTTACAAAGTTTACTTTAAGATTGCCGCTGCTCATCTTACGAGCGTTGTCGGTAAAGTCACCTCGGAGTGTTAAACCGTCAAATGTTATCTCACCCTCAACACCCTCGGGAATTAAGAGGTTTTTAACACCTGTTTCAAGGTTTGCACCCCACTGTGTGTTAAGAGTCCAAGCCTCTGTAATTGCAGAATCGGAATCTTTTACTACAGGGTTAATACCTGCGTTTACACCGTAGTAGGTACCTGCAACTGCTGCAGTTACCGTATTATAGTCAATTTCTGATAATATAACATTGTATTCGGGAGCTGTTTCGCTGCTGCTTTCAGCGTCAACATTTAGTATTGCAAGATCACTTACAACTGCGGGTTTTTCACCGTCTTCGATAATAGCGTAGTATTCATCACCCTCGTATACTACTTTACAAACATCACCTATATCACCGTATGGTGCAAGCAAAACTGCAGTATCAGCATCAAGATTGTGTGATGAAACAGGTGTGCCGTTTTCTCTTGCAGTATGGAAAATATCGTTTACAAACACGATATCACTATCAAATTTAATATTGAATGTTGCTGTGTATGTATGATCATACTTTGTGGTCACGGTCATTTTTACGGAATAATCACCGTCATCAGCAGGGGTGATTTTCGGAATAACACCGCCTGTTGCATTGTTTATTATCTGAACAGTCGCGTTGGAACAGTTGCCGAACAAGAAATTTTTACCTGTGACCTCTGTTTGCTCTTTTCCTTTACTGTCAAGAAGAATTGTTTTTACATCGCTTCCGTCGTTGAGATAATAATAATCAAAGCCATCAACACCGGTTAGCACAGCATAATTATTTTTAACAGTCATATCACTGTCAAGATAATATGTAGCCGTATTGAAATCAAAACCGTTTATAAACGAACCTTCGCCTACTATTAAGGGTTGTTCTGTTTCACCCTGTTTATTTGCATCTCTACCAACTGCATCCGCAGTAGCACCAAAGAAATTATCCTTTATGCTGACTGAAAGCAGTGCATCAATTCCGCTGTAAAAACTATTTGCAGATATCGAACCAAAATTACCAATAAACTTATTATTCTCAATCGCAAAGCTGACAGGTGCTTTCTGGTAATATTCATTGTTTATATTTACTAATGACTTAATTGTCGGTAATGATGCATCCTGATAGAACTGGTT
>JAZUOQ010000068.1:0-2490 GCA_045604775.1 Eubacteriales bacterium | reverse complement strand
AATCATTGCTGAATACGGCAGAACAGCTGGAGACACAGGTTCACCAGAAGTACAGGTTTGCTTTTTTTGACATAGGTACATTCATTTCAGCACGTCTGTTTCTGATTGCAACGATAGTTTCCATTACACGTTCTATTTTTCTACATTCTGCTTCAAAACTTACACTGCTGTCATACTCAGGGTATTTTGCTATCATAACCGATTCGCCATCGACAGGCATTGCTTGCCATATTTCCTCAGTAATAAAAGGCATAAACGGGTGTAATAATTTCAATATACCGGAGAATACGGTTATAAGTACCGATAAAGCGCTGTCGGCTCTATAGCCGCCTTCATAAAGTCTCGGCTTTACAAGTTCTATATACCAGTCACAGAAGCTATCATAGATAAAATCATAGAGTTTCTGAAGCGCCATACCGATTTCAAATCTATCAAGATTGTCAGTGACTTCCTTGATAAGTTCATTGTATCTGTGGAGTATCCACTTGTCTTCATCTTCAAGTTTTTTGTTTTCAATAGTGTAGTCGCAAGGTTTTTCACTTTGTGCATACATAAGAATAAATCTTGCTGCATTCCATACTTTGTTTGCAAAGTTTCTTGATGCCTCAACGCGCTCATAGTGGAAACGCATATCGTTACCGGGTGCATTGCCTGTTGCAAGAGTGAAACGTAAAGCGTCAGCACCGTATTTATCAATCACCTCAAGCGGATCGATGCCGTTGCCGAGAGATTTAGACATTTTTCTACCTTCACTGTCGCGGACAAGGCCATGTATAAGTACGTGCTTGAAAGGAACTTTTCCTGTGTGCTCAAGTCCTGAGAACATCATTCTTGCAACCCAGAAGAAAATGATATCATAACCTGTTACAAGCACACTTGTAGGATAGAAATACTCAAGTTCTTTTGTTTTTTCCGGCCAGCCGAGTGTCGAGAAGGGCCAGAGCGCCGATGAAAACCAAGTATCAAGTACATCTTCCTCTTGACGCATAGCACCGTTGCACTTAGGACATGTGTGTACATCGGTTTTGGAAATTATCATTTCATCACATTCATCGCAGTAATAAGCAGGGATTCTGTGTCCCCACCATAATTGACGTGAGATACACCAGTCTCTGACATTCTCCATCCAGTTCAGATAGGTTTTCTGAAATCTGTCCGGTACAAACTCGGTTTCTCTTGTTTTTACTGCTTTAATTGCTTCTTTGGCAAGAGGCTCCATTTTAACAAACCATTGCTTAGATGCGATTGGTTCTACTGTTGTTCCACAACGGTAACACTTACCGACATTATGAGTGTGAGGGACTATTTTTACAAGGTATCCGCCTTTTTCAAGGTCTTCAACGATTTTCCTTCGAGCTTCATATCTTTCAAGTCCTTCATATATGCCGCCGTTTTTGTTTACTTTTGCATTGTCATCAAGTACAAGTATTTCTTCAAGATTGTGGCGTTTACCAACCTCAAAGTCGTTTGGGTCGTGGCAGGGTGTGATTTTAACACAGCCTGTACCAAACTCCATGTCAACATAATCATCTGCAACAACTGGTATTTCTCTGTTAACTAATGGGAGAATAAGAGTTTTGCCTATAAGATGTGTGTATCTTTCGTCGTTCGGGTTAACAGCAACAGCACTGTCGCCAAGTAATGTTTCGGGTCTTGTGGTTGCTATCTCTACATATTCATTATCACTGTCTTTTACAGGGTAGCGTATGTGCCAGAAATTGCCTGAATCTTCACTGTATTCAACTTCAGCATCCGATAGTGCGGTTACACATTCGGGACACCAGTTGATAATGCGGTTACCTCTGTAGATAAGACCCTTATTATAAAGATTAACAAATACTTCTTTGACAGCTTTTGAACAGCCTTCATCCATTGTAAACCTTTCGCGGTCCCAATCACATGACGAACCGAGAACTTTAAGTTGGTTTACAATACGGTCACCGTAATGTTTTTTCCAATCCCATACACGCTCTAAAAACTTTTCTCTGCCAAGATCGTAACGGGTCAGCCCCTCTTCTTCTCGTAGTACTTGTTCTACTTTGATCTGTGTGGCTATGCCGGCATGATCCGTGCCGGGTATCCACAGGGCGTTGTAGCCTTGCATACGCTTATAACGAATAAGTATATCTTGTAGTGTTTCGTCAAGCGCGTGTCCCATATGCAACTGACCTGTTACATTGGGTGGTGGGATGACGATAGTGAACGGTTTTTTCTTGCTATCCGGTTCGGCATGAAAATACTTTCTGTCCAGCCACATCTGATATATGTTTTTTTCAAACTGCCCTGGTGTGTACACCTTTTCAAGTTCTTTAGCCATATTTTTTTCTCCTACATAAAAAATAAAACCCGTCTCAAGAAAATTTCTTGAGACGGGTTGCAATATACCCGCGGTACCACTCAATTTGCGATAAATCGCCACTCAATTGTCCTAACGCGACTTTTCGGGAAAGATCTACTGGGTTACCCTTTCTTCTTTCCGGCTCAAAAGCT